>JAUNTE010000002.1 GCA_030538855.1 Oscillospiraceae bacterium | reverse complement strand
AAGAAAATTCGCCCGCCCCTGAGCCTGAGAACACCGCCCCCGTTTTAAAGGGCGTACAGGATCAGGCCCTCACCGTGGGCGACAGCTTTGACCCGATGAAGGGCGTTACCGCCACCGATAAAGAAGACGGAGACCTCACCGCGGCTGTCAAGGTCAGCGGCAGCGTCGATACCGCAAACCCCGGCAGCTACACCCTTACCTATTCCGTCACCGATAAAGGCGGCCTCACGGCCACCGCCAAAGCCGTTATCACCGTGAACGCGGCGGGCGGGGGCGCACAGGCCACCGTCTGGGCTGCGGGCGTTGCCTATAAGCTTGGCGACATCGTTTCTTACAGCGGCAAATATTATGAATGCACCTTTGCCCACACCTCTCTGGACGGCTGGCAGCCCACCAATGCCGCCGCTTTGTGGAAGCTTTATACCGGCCCCGTCGTCCCGACAGACCCTGAAAACCCCGATAATCCCGATAACCCCGACAAACCCGACGAGCCCAAGCCCATGCCCAGCGATTCTCCTCTGCCGGGGCGGGTGCTCACCGGTTATTGGCAAAACTTTACCAACGGCGCGGCCAACCTGAAATTGGGCGACGTACCGGAGGAATACAACATCATCTGCATCTCGTTTGCCGACGCCACCACCACCCCGGGCGAGCTCACCTTCAATCTTGACCCCACCCTCGCCAAGGCTCTGGGCGGCTATACGGTGTCCGATTTCAAAGCCGACGTCATCAAAGCGCATGACAAGGGCCAAAAGGTCATTCTTGCCGTGGGCGGCGAAGTCGGCAACGTCACCGTCAACAGCGACGCGTCGGCCAAAGCCTTTGCCGACAGCGCCTTTGCGCTGATGCAGGAGTACGGCTTTGACGGCGTGGACATCGATTTAGAGCACGGCATCAACGTCACCTACCTTGCCAAAGCCCTGCGCCAGCTGGCTGAAAAAGCCGGGCCGAACTTTATCCTGACCATGGCCCCCCAGACAATGGACATCTATACCTACGACGCGACCTATCTTAAACTTGCGCGTGAGGTCAGCGATATCCTCACCATCATGAACACCCAGTACTATAACTCGGGCGGTATGCCCGGCTACGGCGGGGCCAACTATAACCAGGGCACCATCGGCTTTTTGACGTCGCTGGCCACCACCCAGCTTGAAAGCGGCCTGCGGCCCGATCAGGTGGGCCTGGGCCTGCCCGCTACCAGCCAGGCGGCGGGCGGCGGCTATCAAAGCCCCTCCAACGTCACAGCCGCCCTTGAAAGCCTTGTTCACGGCACCGAAGCCGGCGGTTTCACCCCGCCCAAAGCCTATAACAATATCCGCGGCGCGATGACCTGGTCCATCAACTGGGACGCCACCAACAATTACAATTTCGCCAAAACCGTTTCCGCCTGCCTGAAGGCGCTGCCCCCGATCGAAACCGAGGGCGGCGACCCTGCGCCTGAAAATACCGTCCCCGTTTTAAAGGGCGTAAAAGATCAGGCCCTCACCGTGGGCGACAGCTTTGACCCCATGAAGGGCGTTACCGCCACTGACAAAGAGGACGGCGACCTCACCGCGGCCGTCAAGGTCAGCGGCAGTGTCGATACCGCAAAACCCGGCAGCTATATCCTCACCTATTCCGTCACCGATAAAGGCGGCCTCACGGCCACCGCCAAAGCCGTCATCACCGTCAAAGAAAATTCGCCCGCCCCTGAGCCTGAGAACACCGCCCCCGTTTTAAAGGGCGTGCAGGACCAGACCCTCACCGTGGGCGACAGCTTTGACCCGTTGAAGGGCGTTACCGCCACCGACAAAGAGGACGGCGACCTCACCACGGCCGTCAAGGTCAGCGGCAATGTCGATACCGCAAAACCCGGCAGCTACACCCTCACTTATTCCGTCACCGATAAAGGCGGCCTGACGGTTACCGCCAAAGCCGTTATCACCGTCAAAGAAAAATCGCCCGCTCCCACGCCCGCTGACACCAGCCATCTGCTCATCGGCTATTGGCACACCTGGGGCGGCACCGCGGCGGGGGGCGTACCCTTTGTCAAGCTGCGGGACGTGGACAGCAACTGGGACGTTATCAACATCGCTTTTGCCGAGCCTGTTTCACCCGGCAGCACCGACGGCCGCATGAAGCTGGAGCTGGCGGGCCTTTCAGCCGATTATACAAAAGAAGATTTTAAAGCGGATATCAAAGCCCTGCAGGCCCAAGGCAAAAAGATCGTCCTCTCCATCGGCGGATACGAGGGATATTTTTCGCTTACCAGCCCGGCGGCGGTCAACCAGTTCGTCAGCGACATCAAAGGTTTTGTGGATGAATATGGTTTCGACGGCATCGATATCGATCTTGAGCAGTCCTCCGTCACCTTCGACAGCGGAAACGACCCGGAGCTCGCCAACCCCACCTCTCCCAAGGTTGTCAATATGATCAGCGCCATCCGGCAGATCTGCGCCGCGTACGGCGATGATTTCATCCTCAGCTGGGCGCCCGAGACCTTTTATATGCAGATGGGCTACCAGTTCTACGGCGGGCTGAACGCTTACTGTGATTCCCGCAGCGGCGTCTATCTGCCCATGATCAACGCCCTGCGCGACGAGACCACCTACGTGCATGTGCAGCTTTATAACTCCATCGCCATCACCGCGCCGGACGGTAAGATATACAGCATGGGCAGCGCGGATTCCACCGTCGCCATGTGTAAAATGCTGTTGGACGGCTTCAACGTCTATGGGCGTGAAGACCAGTTCTTCGCCCCGCTGCGGCCCGATCAGGTCGTCATCGGCGTGCCCTCGTCAGCGGGCGCGGCGGGCAGCGGCCATATCTCAAACAGTGAGCTGCAAAAAGCTTTCAGTACCCTGAACGCGCAGTACCCCGGCCTTCGCGGTATCATGACGTGGTCTATCAACTGGGACGCCTTCCAGAACAACAGCTCGTTCGCACAGTCGAACGGCGCGTTTCTGGACGCCCAGCCCTGACACTGCGTCTTTGATATAAATACCCTTTACCGGCAAAAGCCCCCGCGCCCCTCTGTGGACGCGGGGGCTTGGCCGTTGCATGGCCTTATATAAAGGAGGGCGGTAAAAAGCCGCCCGCCAGATCGGCGCAGGCCTCTGCCTGGCCGCTGCAAAAAGGGCGGGGCGCACTGCCCCGCGGCTTTAAAAATACCCGCTATAGATAAAAAGGCCCAAAGGCGGCCTCGTTTTTTATACGCCCATGGCGCGCCGTCCAAAATAAAAAAATAAAAAATCCATTGACTCTCACGCAGCGTGATGGTGTAAAGTATTTTTATCAAGGATAACAGGAGGCCAAAAACATGCGGACAGTGAAAGAGGTATCGCAGCTCACCGGTATCAGCGTGCGCACGCTTCATTATTATGATGAGATCGGGCTGTTTTCTCCAACCCAAAAAACCACGGCGGGATACCGGCTTTATGACGATAAAGCCCTCGAGACTTTGCAGCAGATCCTTTTCTTTCGTGAGTTTGATATCCCTTTAAAACAGATTCGCGCCGTTATCAATGGCCCCTCCCTTGATAAAACCCAAATTTTGCAGCTGCAGAGAAATATGCTGGCGGCTAAAAAGGCGCGGATAGAGCGTTTGATCGCCAGTATCGACGATATTTTGAAAGGAGAGAACAAAATGGATTTTACCGTTTTCACCAAGGTGGAGATAGAAGAAATGTTTGACGTCATGTACGCGCATATGCCCGAGGAGATGAAACGCGTAGCAGTAAAAGAATTTGGAAGCCTGGAACAATGGAAGACCCACTATCTGGACGTGGTATCCTCAGAAAAAATGCAAAAGCAATATGAAAAAGTCATCGAGTGGTACGGCAGCAAGCAGGCTTATCTTGACGTTGCCCTCCATCCCATCAGCCAGAAAACCGCCGAAGCCTTTAAAAAGCGTATCGACGCCATACAGCAAAAGCTGGCTGAAAAACGCGGCTGCGACGTACAATCCTTTGAGGTGAAAGAGATCATCGGCGAGTATGTCTTTGTTATGAAACGCCTGACCCAGGTAAAAGACGAAAAGCAGATCATGCTGGCGCAGGCCCGGTATTACACAGAGGAAACGCCCCGTAAATCGATAGACGGCACATACGGCCCCGGCACGGCCGCCTTTTTTGCCCGCGCTATCGAAGCTTTTTATCAGGGATAAAACCGCCGGCCAAAAACTGTTTAAAAAACCGCGGTCACCGTTTTTTCTATAGCCGGTAAAGTGTGCGGGCGTTAAAATAATACGCGCCTGTTTTTTATCGCTCCGGCTTGCCTGCGCGCTTTTCCCTATCATACCAAACCGTGCTGTGCCGCCCTGTTTTTTGCCGCCGCAGCGCGGTTTTTTTCGGGCTGCTTTTCAAGTGAAAGCACGGGTATTTTCTTGTTTGACGCGGCCCCTTTTCTCTTTTTGCGCGCCCGGCCACGCAAAAATTTTCAGGCGCAGGACGGGCGCAGCTGCCGCTTTATAAGGGGTTTCACCTGCGCAAATTGCGCGCTTCGACAATTTTTTTGGGAAATATTAGTATAATAGGTAAAAAAAAGAAAATTTTATAATAATTTTGCAAAATACGTTCGACAAATTTTTCCAGTTTTGTTATAATAGCTATGAGGTGAAGTATATTGTCATCTATTCGTTCCTCCCCGCCGGAAGCGGACGCAAAACCGGCTATCATAGCTTTGTATGAAGAAAACTACAAACTTTATTACAACGTCGCGTGGCGCTATGTGCAAAACGCGGCAACGGCAGAAGACGTCGTGCAGAATGTTTTTACAAAAGTGCTGGATTCGTTTGAAAGATTCGCCTCATTTCCGCGTGAAGAGCTGGAAAAATATGTGATGGCGATGGTGAAAAACGAGGCGCTGCATCATACTAAAAAAATGCATGACGAGCTTCCGATCGAACATATGGAGGACAGGCCGGCTTTGGAACAAGACGAGCCCTGTGATGCCGTTGTGCAGGATTTTGAACAGGAGTTGATGAGGGCAGCGATCAAAGAACTTCCCGAGCGTTACCGTCTGTGTATAGAGATGAAATATTTATATGAACTGCCGACCGACTATATTTGTACTATGGTTGATGCAACACCCCGTACTTTCTCCACTTTACTGCTTCGTGCAAAAAACAAGCTGAAGGATATCTATACCAAGCTTGAAAGGTGGGGTGATTGAGCAATGGAGGAAAAATACTTACAAAAAATGTACGAAGAGATTTTTTACCGCTCGGCGGCGCTCTCTTCCGCTGAGCTGGATCTGGCCGCGGCGGCACGGGCCGCTGCCTCGCCCAACTATACGCCCTACTCAAAACGACGCTACAAAGAAGGCCTTGCCACCCTGAAAAAAAGATATGCAAAGTTTATGAAAGCCCAGCGTAAGGCCGCCCGACAGGCTGCAAAAGAGGCTGAGGCGCAAAAGCGCGCCCTTGCCGTACAGCAAACCGGCGCCGCCTCACCGGCACAGGCCTCCTCTTCGTCCGCCCCTGCTGTACAGCCTGCGGCCCCGTCAGCTGCTGCTTACACAGAGGCCCCGCCCGCTTTGCCTGCCGCAGCGTGCGGTACGCAGCCAAGGCTGCGCGCATCAAATTTACGCTGGTTTAAAAAGCCTTTGCGCTACCTGACAGCCGGGGTTTTGGCCACCATGATGCTTAGCACTGCGGTTATGGCCGCGGGCGGCATCTTTGACAGGTCGCAGATCACCGACCACGGCGAGTACGGCGTTATCAGGTTGGACAGCGGCGTTTTGCAGAGCTGCCCCGAAGGCTGGGAAAATACCTGTTATCCCACCTGGGTACCGCAGGGTTTTGAGCTGGTAAGAACCATGGAGGATTCAGGAACTTCACAAATCGTTTACCAAAAAGGGAACGACCAGTTTTTGAGTATAGATGTTCTTTCGCCGGATTATAATACAACGCCTTCGATTCTTAATACGATCAACACAGAGAACTGTGACCCTGTAGACGTTCGTATTCAGGGCAACCCCTGTACCGTCTATGTGCGGCGTGATTGTTATTACGCCCTCTGCTATTTCTCTTATGAGAGCGCGGGTTACCTCATCAGCGGCAACGTCTCGCCCGACGACATCGTTCAGGTGGCCGAGAAGCTCTCCATCTTCTCACATTAACGTCTTTTGCTGTTTATGATATGGCTTTTGTCAGATATAGTCGGTTTTAAATAGGGCTTTGTCCCTTTTCTCTAAATTTTATGATTATAAAGGAGTTTTCATCAAATGAAAAACAAAAAGCTTTTCTCTTTTCTGCTCTGCCTGCTGCTGATGGTTACCCTGGCCGCGGGCGCGGTACAGGCCGCGGTCATCCAGCCCCGCTATGCTACGCTTAACAGAGCTTCTTGCGGCATCACCTCAAGCAAGCAGATATACGGCTCGGCCTATGCAACCAACCCCAACAACATCGTCTCCATCATCGTCAGCACAACCAGAAACGGGGCGGCCTATGGCTTCCCTGCGCCTGCGGTTGGCACGGGCGGCGCCAGTTATACCAGTTCTAACGCTGTCCCCTCCGGCACTTATACCGTTTCTCTCCATATCCAGGTATATGACCCCAGCGGCAAAGTCCTGTTGGAGGATACCACCATCAGCAACATCGCGACGGTTTGACCCTACGCCCCGCGCCGCATACAGGCGCAATGGTTTATCATGGGTTTTATAGAAAAAAGACAGGCAGAAAAACTGCCTGTCTTTTTTATTTATAAAATAAACCTTCGCCGCGCCGGAGAGAGGCCTTAAAAACGAAATCATTTCAGCCCCCCCGCCTCCCGCAGGACGGCGCCCAAAAGAAAACCTAGTAATAACCCGTATTATATATTTCAGCCTCTCTCGCCCCCGGCGCGATCTTAAATATCTCCGGCTTTGTACGGCGGCGTTTTTATTCGCACTGCTTACCCATAGGGCAGTAACTATATAAGCGGGGTAAGTGGTGCCCTTTGGCTGACATTTTTATTCCCGTTCCCGCGGTGCGGCCTTAGAGCAGCCCTCTTTATATCGCACCCCGATACCTTTTCGTCCTCCGCCGTCCCTCGCAGGGCAGCAATATATAAACGGGGTGATCGGCGCGCTTTAACCGGCATTTTTATTCCTGTCCCCACGGTACGGCGCCCGAAAGAAAATTCGGCGCAAACCCGTATTACAGATTCCGCCCCGTCTCCCCGCGGCCTTCGTTCCGGCTGCGCCTTTCCTCCGTTTTATCAGTATGAGCTCTACCGTCTCCAATCGATGTGCCTGCAGCGCGGCCTCTTGCCTATTTCAGCCCCCGCCGCCCTATTTTGAAAACCTGTCTTTATCATTTTTATTTGCCGCCTTGCAAAGCGTCCAGCAGCCCCCGGCAGCCCTCCTGAATATCCTGAAAAGCCGCGTCAAAATCTCTGGTATACCATGGGTCAGCCACGTCGCCCGGGCGGGCGGTATACTCCATCAAAAGGCGCATCTTGCCCGCACGGTCTTCGCCGCAAATGCGGTGCATCCCGTGCAGATTGCCGCCGTCCATGCCTATCAGCAGGTCGTACCGTTCATAGTCGTCCCTTTGCATCCGCCGGGCCGTCTTGCCCGCGCAGTCTATCCCTTCTTCGGCCAGCTTGCGCCGGGCGGGCGGATAGACCGGGTTGCCGGTCTCCTCGTCGCTGACGGCGGCCGACGCAATTTCAAACCGCCCTGCAAGCCCCGCCTCGCGCACCAGCTTTTTCATAATAAATTCCGCCATCGGGCTTCGGCAGATATTGCCGTGGCAGATGAAAAGGATCTTTGTCATCTTCGTTTTATTCCTTTACAAGCCTTCAAGCCTTGATATTACTGGCTTTCTGGTTCGTTTCTTCAATTTTGCATTTTACCCTAAACTCATGTAATTCTATGTAGATCTACGCAAAATGGTGTAGTAAAAATGGTATTCAAATCACTGTATCAATGCCTGTTGTGGCCCCGTCTTACCCTTTATAAAATTCATTTATTCTTTTAATAATGAGTTTGCCCATTTTATAAAATCAACTCCCCGTTTTGATTTCACTCGGTAACCAACCGATATAATCACATCCAGATTGTAGTATACAGGCGGTCTGGATGCCTTGTTTTCACTTCTGTCGAAATTTTCAACAGAAGTATTTTTATTGAGTTCTCCTTCTTTGAATATATTTCCTATATGATAAACAATAGACGAACGTGCCGTATCAAACAATACCGACATCTGCTCCTGTGTCAGCCATACTGTTTCCTGTTCAGGTGTTATCGGAACTTCTAGTTTTAAGTCATTATCTGTAAATAACACAATCTCTTTTTTGAGTGCTATATAATCCCTTTCTCCATTGTAAAACAATCATCATATCGGGACGTTCTTCAAAAATTGTAAAGTGGTGTTATTAAATCCGCAATATTGTATAATGAACATCTCCAAAAATAAATCCAACCTGTATTCCAACTGAATTGGATAGAAACCGTCTATCTAATTTATATCATAACAAAATATTCACCAACATTCTACAGTAATGCAAAAGTGCTGAAATCTATATTTTTTATCTTCGCATATTCCGGTTTAAAACACAAGGCGGGCAATGTGTTTTCATCTCTCAAAAGCCCCGTACTTACGCGCCAAAACAGCCCTGCCAAGGGTTTACAACGTGATGCGGCACTTTAAAGCCCCCTCGCGCCGGGCTTTTGCTTATAAAGCTGCCGTCCGCTGGATTTACAGACGGCCCTATGCTATAATCTGAGAGCGAAATTTGAACGCATAAGGGAAGGCAAACAATGAAAAACGAAATTTTATTTCAACTGGACATAGTATGGCAGCTTTTTTTGTACCATTGCGGCGATTTAAGCGAAAAAGAGGCCATGTGGTGCAAAACACAGCAAGGGCTGCAGATAAGGCAAACCAACGATACCTGGGCGCCCGATTGGCCCGAAACCGAAAACTACACCATAGGCCCGTCCAGCATCGCCTGGACGTTATGGCACATTTTGTACTGGTGGAACACAACTTTGACCGCCTGCCGTGAAAACCGCATCCCTGATAAAAAAGAGGTGCTTTGGCCGGGCAGCGCAAAAGCGGCTGTCGATGAGATCAAACGCTGTCATGATGAATGGGTGGCCTTTATCACGTCGCTGGACGAGGAAGACCTGCGATCTGCAGCATTATGCCGCTGGCCTTTTGAAGGGCAAAGCCTGTGCGCCCTTGCCCTATGGCTGAACGCCGAGTTTATGAAAAATACCGCAGAGATCGGCGCGGCAAGATTTTTATATGCGGCCCGGGGATAAGTCGATCAGCTAAACTGGCGGCTTGCGCAAGCCCTGTAAAGGCCTTTCCGGCAGGCTTCTCAAGTTGCACCGCATCATCCTTCGTCTGCATCTTACGCCCCGCCGCCCTTAAACGGGCAATCTGCCTGCCCCATCATATTTTTATTCATGCGCCGGCCCGTGTATTAAAAGCACGCTTCGCTTGAAGCTTGAAGCTAAATCTTTTCACACAGTATCTTCACCGGCTGTACCGGTGTTTTTTCTATGCAGCGGTACCGCCGCCACGGTTTACCCATAAAGGGGGCCTGTGTTTGACGGCGGGATATGGGTAAAAAACATATGCCGCCAACGCAGCCCCGTTTTTTGCCGGTACGGCCCGGCTTTGGGCGCTACCGCGTCTTCACCGTAAAAAGAGGGCCGCTCTCTGCCGCCGGGGGGCAAAGCCCGCCGTTCCGGCCTTTTCGCCCTTACCTGCCGGGCTGAAGGGCAGAACATCTGCCCTTTCAAAACGCTGAAAAAGCGTGGACGCAGAATATTCTGCGTCCGCGCTTTTCGTCTGTAAAAAAGTTCTGCCTTCATAATGGCTTTTTACTGAAAGCTCTTTTCTACTGCCGCGGCTTTGTGTGGCACACCCCTGCGGAGGGACAATGCCCGCAGTTACAGCCGCAGGAGGAAGTTCCTTTTTTCTTATCCGCCTTCAGCTTAAAAATGATGCCGGCCACCACGGCGGCAAGAATAGCCGCCACCAGCAGCGAGCCCCAGTTCTGTACAAAAAAACTCCACATATTTTATCCGCTCCTTTTCAAATCAGCGCAAGGCCGTTTTACCGGCCATGCGGCGGGCGGTTTTGCCCCTACGCCGCATAAGCCCGCCGTGGCCCCTTCGTTTTATAGGGGAATGTCCCCTCCGCCGTCATACAGCCTGAAACCCGCGTTTTCAGGTTTTTGCCCCTTCTATTTTCAAGGTATTGCTTTTTTTGCAGGGGCGCAGCAGCATATAAACCAAAAAGCCTATCACGGCAAACGCCGCAATGCTGCCAACCGCATTGCCCGCGCCGGTAAACAGCATGCCCAGCTGGTACACCACCAGCGCGGCGGCATAGGCGAATGCGCACTGGTAACCAATGGCAAAAGCCGTCCATTTGCCGCTGTTCATCTCGCGCCTGATGGCGCCCATAGCCGCAAAGCAGGGCGCGCACAACAGGTTGAACACCAAAAAAGAATACGCTGCCAACGGCGTGAACACCGCCTGCATATTGGCCCATATCTGCCAGCCGTTCTCGGCCACTTCCTCAAACCCGCCGAACAGGACGCCAAAGGTACTGACTACGTTTTCTTTGGCGATCAGCCCGGTGATGGTGGCAACGGCGCTTTGCCAGTTGCCCCAGCCAAGCGGTGCAAAGGCCCATGCGATGCCGCTGCCGATAACGGCCAAAACCGAGTTGTCCAAATTTTCAACCATGCCAAAGCCGCCGTTTTCAAAACCAAAGCCCTGCAAAAACCACAGAAGGACGGACGACAGCAGGATGATGGTACCGGCTTTTTTGATAAAGGACCATGCCCGCTCCCACATGGAGCGCAGGATATTGCCCACGGTAGGCCAGTGGTAGGCGGGCAGCTCCATGACAAAGGGGGCCGGGTCGCCTGCAAAAAGCCGCGTCTTTTTTAAAACAACGCCTGAGATGATGATGGCCGCGATACCCACAAAGTAAGCGCTGGGGGCCACCCACCACGCGCCCCCAAACAGCGCCCCGGCGATCAGCGCGATAACAGGCAGTTTGGCGCCGCAGGGGATAAAGGTGGTCGTCATGATGGTCATGCGGCGGTCGCGCTCGTTTTCGATGGTGCGGGAAGCCATAATGCCCGGGATGCCGCAGCCGGTGCCGATGAGCATGGGAATGAAAGATTTGCCGGAGAGCCCGAATTTGCGGAAGATACGGTCCATAACAAAGGCGATACGCGCCATGTAACCGCAGCTTTCAAGAAAAGCAAGAAACAAAAACAGCACCAGCATCTGCGGTACAAAGCCCAGTACAGCGCCCACACCGCCGACAATGCCGTCCAAAATCAGGCTTTTCAGCCATCCGGCACAGTTGACGGCGTCAAGGCTGCGCTCTATCAGCACGGGCACCCCCGGCACCCAAACGCCATAATCGGCGGGATGCGGTATTTCTATCGCCGCCGCCTGCGTATAGCCTGCAAAATCGACGGGGATCATCTCTGCCACATTGCCCTCATCGTCATACAGGTATGCGGCGGCTGTCAGGCCTGCCGCTTCAGCCGGGTCCACGCCCGCCGCTTCAGCCGCCGCCTCAAAGGCTTCTACCATCGCGCCCGGCCCGGTATACCCTTCTGCCGCAGCCTCGTAATCAGACGAACCGATGCCGAACAGATGCCACCCTTCGCCAAATACGCCGTCGTTGGCCCAGTCAGTGGCCCAGCCGCCCACGGTGGTGACCGAGACAAAATAGACGGCGAACATGACAACCGCAAAGATAGGCAGCGCCAGCCAGCGGTTGGTGACCACTTTGTCGATTTTATCCGACGCCGACAATTTACCTGCGTTTTTCTTTTTATAGCAGCCTTTTAAAACAGAAGAAACGTACAGATAGCGCTCATTGGTAATAATGCTCTCCGCGTCGTCGTCCATCTCTTTTTCAGCGGCTGCAATATCCTTTTCGATCTGCGCCATCGCGGCTTTATCCGGCTGCAGCTGCGCCAGCACCTTTTCGTCCCGTTCAAATATCTTGACGGTATACCAGCGCCGCTGCTCTTGCGGCATGGCATGCACCGCCGCCTCTTCGATGTGGGCCAGCGCATGCTCCACCACGCCTGAAAAACTGTGCTGAGGAAGGTTTTCCCCTTTCTGCGAGGCGCGTATCGCCTCCTCAGCCGCGGCCATAACGCCGTCTCCTTTCAGCGCCGACAATTCAACAACTTTACAGCCCAGCCCGCGTGAAAGCCCGGCCATATCAATGCGGTCGCCGTTCTTTTTTACCACATCCATCATATTGACGGCCACCACCACAGGGATGCCCAGCTCGATAAGCTGGGTGGTCAGGTATAAATTGCGTTCAAGGTTCGTGCCGTCTACAATGTTGAGGATGGCGTCGGGCCGTTCTCCGGTAAGATAATTCCTGGCGACCACTTCCTCCAGCGTATAAGGCGACAGCGAATAGATACCGGGCAGATCGACGATCTTTACATCGTCATGTTTTTTTAATTTGCCCTCTTTTTTCTCTACCGTAACGCCCGGCCAATTGCCTACAAACTGGTTTGACCCGGTAAGCGCGTTGAACAATGTGGTTTTGCCGCTGTTTGGGTTACCCGCTAACGCGATCTTAATATCCATGGTACGCATTTTTCCTTTCTCTTAAGTTAGCAACAGCTAACTATTTTCTTTAAAAATAAGGCTTCCGCCTCCTGTCGCCGCGTCTGCCGTAAAAAGCGCTTTCTTGCTTATCCGCCCGGGCAAAGCGCAGTTTTGCGTATTGCCTCTTCTGTAAAAAGCCCGTATCCGCCCCACGGGCCTGCGGCTGCCGTTTTGCCGCAAAATTTTTTTTCATGGGCAACGCGCGGCCTTGCGTGTCATTCCACTTCGATCATTTCCGCGTCTGATTTACGCAAAGACAGCTCATACCCCCGCACAGTCACTTCAACCGGGTCGCCTAATGGGGCTACCTTACGTACCTGGACATCCGTCCCCCGCGTGATGCCCATATCCATGATACGCCGTTTTACTGCGCCCTCTCCGTGCAGCTTTACCACCTGCACGGTATCCCCGATTTTGGTCTCTTTCAACGTTTTCATATCCTTCCCCTCCCTTTTTATATCTTATATCATGATCCTGCCCGCCATCTCACGGCTGATGGCTATCCGCGATTCTTTGACGTTGACGATCAGGTTTCCCCCGTTCTGTGCCACCACCGTCACCTTTCCTCCCGGTACAAAACCAAGGTTTTCAAGATGCGCGCGCACCTGGGGGCTGCCCCCTATTTTACGGATCATATTTTCTTCACCTACGCTTGCCAATACCAGCGGCATCATGTCCCCTCCTTTTTCTGCACGGCCACCGCGGCCCGGCGTCTGCCGCCGCCTCAGTTAGCCATCTCTAACCACTCACATGTTAGTCTACGCTAACCGTATTTGTCAAGGCTGCCGCATGAGATTTTTTTATTTTTGTCTTCTGTGCTAAAAGCACGCGATACCAAAGCCGGACATTTCGTAAAAAATCACAAGCGGTTTAATTCTTTTTAAAACGGGAGGGGAACGGAGGGCTTTCGCCCTTTCTGCGCTGTTTTCACTTGTCCCTGCGCCCGGGGTGGTGCAGAACAGCGCTTCCCTATGCGCGGCGCGGCGTTCTATCCTGCCGCGGCGCCGCAAGGCGCGGCGGCGGCCCCCCTTGGGGGCCGCCGCCTCTTGTCCTCTCAACCATTTTTACTTTTTGTATTAAGCAAAATGTATTATACTTTAAGTGCATATATAAAAACTACCGGGCCCGGTTGCCGCCGCCCTTTCCGCTTTGCCGCACAGGCAACATACGCCCTGTGTCAAAAAGCAGGGCCTGCGTACTTCTTTTACCGCCGCGTATCCATCCGCCGGTTTTTCAGCATCTTTTGCGTGACGATAAATAAAAGCTTATTGGCCGCCCGCGCGCTGCTGCAAGGCGTATTCTTTAAGGGCTGCCATATCCTTTTTGAAATAGAGCTTTTCCACTTCTCTATTGTGTCCTACCACAATATCCTGCCGCCGCTCCATAAACCGCTGCAAAATGTGATCGACCGTCTTTTCATCCATTGAGACGCTGCTTCCCTTCTGGTTTTTATAGCGCACAAACAAGGCCGTGTCCGTCTTGATGACCCCGTTCATCCGCGTTACGGTCTTATACGCCCAAACCACCTCTTGCAGGGGTATCACACTCGCGTAAGCGGGGCTGTTTATAAAGGCGATGATATATTCATCGTCCATACGGCACCAATCCCGCAGCCGGTCTCCCGTCTCCCATGTTTTTTTCAGCCGCTGTATCGTGGCTGCGGGCTGCTGCGTGGTTTTGGCATATCTTGCAAGGCTTTTTTCAAATATTTTTTCTGGTTTCTCTTTTGCTTTGCGCCAGATGGCCGCAGCCCCGGCAGCCACCACAACACCGCTGAAGATCTCTCCGTACAATCTCATATCATCGGGCTTTACGCTGCTGCCCTTTGCCAATACGGCGGCAAAGCCAAACAGATCAAAGAAAAAAACCGCCGACAATGCAGCGCCGATGACAAGCAGCAAAACGGCCAGCAGCACACCCCTTTTTCTGCTTTTTTCCCACTTTTCAAACATGTGTTCTCCTCCTGCAAACAAAAGTTTATCGGTACGCTGCGCCCGCTTCATCAAGCGGGCGGCGTATCTTTTTTACATCGGTTTCAGGTTTTTATCCAGCCGCTCCAGCATCCACATAAAACGTTTTTCGCGTCCCGCCTGCGTTTTTGCGTCCAGATACGCCCGTGTATATGTCTTTTTCACCGACAGGGACATTGCGAGAAAATTGGTATGGGCAGGCTCATGTCCTTTCAGCAGCTCTGCCAAAAGGCCGATTTGTTCTTCGGTCACCGCCGGCGCTTTCGGGGCGTCCCACCGTCCGTCTTTTTTGGCCTCGGCTATTTTGGCGCGCCCATATTCCGTCATCAGCCCCCGCTCTTCCAGCTTTTGGGCCAGGGCTTTGTTTTTTTCTGACCATTTGCTGTTTTTTCTGCGGATGGAAAAATATTTTTGATAGGTATTGTCGTCGATCCTCTTCATCTGCCCGTCGATCCAGCCGAAGCACAGGGCCTCCTCCAGCGCCTCGTCCGCCCTGAGGGTTTTTGGCCCGCCCTCTTTGCCAAAGCGCAGCCAGACGCCGGCTTCCGACAGGCAGTTTTCCGTCAGCCACCTTCTAAAATCCTCTCTTGTACCAAATTCCATCGTCCGCTCCATCCCTCGCCCTCCTTTTCCCGTCTGCTCTTTTATGCCCAGCCCGTCTTTTACTGGGGCTATTCGGCCCATACCGTCACATCCCCTTACGCCAAGCCCCGCCGCAAAAAGCCTGTATCCGGCAAGATGCGCAAATTGTATTTTATTATACCAAATATCTCTTTATCCGCCAACCGCCCTGTTTTTCCACCGGTTTTCAGCGCCGCCCGCAGGCAAAGGCCAAAAGCGGCCGTGCAGGCAGCCTGTTTGTTTTTTGCCCCTGCGCCCGGTTTTCACGGGCCGGAAAAGTTTTTTATCAAACACGGCCAAACGATGCTTATATGGCCGGTTTTCTCTGTTTCATCCGGCCATGGCCTATTTAAAAGCAGCCAAGCCGCGTTGTTTTGCAGACAGCGCACGGCTGCAAAACAACAGCCGCAGGGCGCCCTGCGGACGCCGCGTATTTTATCGCCAAGTACCATACTATTTGCAGAAACAGATGGTGATCTTGATTTTTTAACAGCTTTTGGGCTTATCCCTGCATGTCACGGCCCTGCGCCTTATAAAACAGGGGCGGCCGTCTTCCATACGGTGCCGCCCCTTGGTTTATTTTTTCTTTTTTGGTTTTGGTACCGGCAGCTCGTCACACGTGGCTCTCACAAAACGCGCCATCTGTTCCCGGTCGTCCAGGCGGTCGATGACAAAATGGGGTTTTGCGCCGGTATAAGGGGCCGCTTCTTCACAGCCCGGATAAAGCCCGGCGCCCGCCGCAGTTTTTTTCACAAAAAATTGATTGTCGCAGATCACCCCAATGACTTTGCCATCGCAGTAAACCCCGTACTCTCCAAACATTTTTTTATAAGTGATAGTTCCTGCGCCGCCGATCTGATCGCACACATATTCCACAAAATCCAAATTTGATGCCATCGCTTTTCACCTTCCCTTCGCCCAGCACCGGCATTGCTCAATACGTTTGCCGCCGTCGCCCTGTTTTTCGTCAAAGGCAAATTGTTTCAGCAAATCGCAGGCAAATTCACCGCACTGCCCGCAGTGCGTATGCCCCTTTGCCTCGCAGCAGGCTTTTACCGGGCAGCTTTCACCCCAAAAGGGGGCTTGGATATGTACGCAGCCCCTGCACCCTGTCTGTTCCCGGTATCCGCATTCTTCACACAATATCCCGCATCTTGATTCGATCATTCCGCAACCCTCCGTTTTTTTCTTTTATCATAGCACAGTGAACATGACGTCTGTATGTCATGTCTCTCCTGTTTTATCCCCTTCACCATAAAAACGCAGGGCGGGCAGGGATGCGGCCAATTGGAGGGGGCTGTCGAGAGACCTTCCTGCGCTGAGGGCGGTTTTTTATAAACAGTATACCTGATAAAAATCAAAAGCTCCTCAAAGCGCACTGTTTTTTGTATCACAGCCGACGGCCGAAGAAGCGGCTTTCACAGCCTGTCTTTTAAAAGAGGCATGGAAAAACAGCTTTCCGGTGAGAAAGAAACGTCCCCTTTTATCAGATACGGCGCAGGGCAGCCCAGCCGCATAACCCCCTCGCGTATGCCGGATTTTTTGCAGGCCGCCCTTTTCACCTGTATCAGCAAACCCAAACCGGATAAAACACAGGGCAAATCACCAAGACGCATCTAAAACACTTTACAATAAGAAAATCCACAAGCCCGGCGTTTGTGCGGGCTTGTGGATCTTCAATGGTGTTCCCGAGCGGATTCGAACCGCTGGCCTACCGCTTAGGAGGCGGTCGCTCTATCCATCTGAGCTACGGAAACGTAAAACGATATGAAAAAATCTTTCTCTCATAAAATCGCCCGCTGCCGAAAAAGGGCGGCGGCCGGCGGGGTTTGATGCAACGGCTTTCACACAGATCTTATGGCAATTTCTTTTAAGGCCTGCCGTATGATGTAACAGCGGTGCTTTTCAGCCGATGGGCGCCGTCAGGCTTTTCACGGCAAAGCGCGGCGGCCTGTGTTCTGCCCTTGGCGGGGCCTTTTGCCTCTTTTCAAGCCATGCAAAAGCGCGCCGCTTCTCTTTACCTGAACATCTGTTATATTATACCGGAGTAAAAAGCTAAAATCAAGCTGTGAAGCAGTTGAATTTACCGCGCAAAAAGGGTATACTGATTCTTACTTCGCATCTCCTGATTTTGAAAGGAGTCGGTTGGCGTGGCTAACATCCCCCTATTCGGCGACGGCCGCAGGGAAAAACTGAAAAAGGACATCTCGCCCGGCAGGGTCATTCTCATCAGCTTTCTACTGGTTATTTTGGTGGGGGCGGGGCTGCTGATGCTGCCCATCTCCACCTACAGAGGCGGCATCCCTTTTATAAACGCGCTGTTTACCGCCACCTCTGCCACCTGTGTGACGGGCCTTGTGGTATACGATACCGCCACCACCTTCACGCTGTTCGGGCAGTGCGTCATTTTGGGTATGATACAGATAGGCGGGCTGGGGCTGGTCACCTTCACCACCTTTGCCGGTCTCGCCCTGGGGCGCAGGCTGGACGTCCACTCAATGAAACTCGCCAGTGAAAGCATCAACTCCAGCAACGTTTATCAGGTGGGCAGCCTGATAAAAATCGTCATCCGGGTGACCTTTGCCTGTGAGCTTGCCGGTGCCTTGCTTTTAAGCTTTGCCTTTGTGCCGAAATTTGGGCTGCCGGGCGTGGGATACAGCATTTTCACCTCTGTCTCAGCCTTCTGCAACGCCGGGTTTGATCTGTTCGGCGGTATACGCCCCTATTCCAGCCTGGCCGCCTTCGCCCAAAACCCCTATGTGCTGGGGGTGATCGGCGGTTTGATCGTCTGCGGCGGCCTGGGGTTTGTGGTATGGCATGATCTTCTCACCTACCGCCAAAACAAACGGCTGCGCCTTCACACCAAGCTTGTCGTTATGATGACGCTGCTGCTTATTGTGGCGGGGGCTTTGGGCTTTGCCCTGATGGAATGGGATAACCCCAACACCTTGGGCGCGCTGGACGTGAGCGACCGGGTTGGCAACGCGCTTTTTCAATCGGTGACCACCCGTACCGCCGGGTTTGAAAGCGTGCCGGTTGCGGGCTGCCGCGGTCTCACCAAAATATTTATGTCTGTGCTGATGTTTATCGGCGCGGCCCCCGGCGGTACCGGCGGGGGCATCAAGGTCACCACCATCGCGGTGCTGGTCGTCGCGGTCATCAGCGTGATACGCGGACGGGAGGACGCGGCTATTTTTGGCCGCCGCATCGATAAAAAAACTGTTTACCGGGCGCTGTCCATCCTTTTTCTCTCCATCTGCGCCGTCATTGCCGCTATACTCGCCATTTTTTACAATACAGACGATTCTGTGGATATTGTAGACAGTATTTTTGAGGCGTTCAGCGCTTTTGGCACTGTTGGCCTGACGGCGGGCGCCACCGCCAGTATGCAGGCCGTGGCAAAAGTGGTTACCATGCTCACCATGTTTATTGGCCGCGTCGGGCCGGTAACGCTGGCCATTGGTCTGGCGATGGGTTCGGGACGCAACAACCGCAAAGAGGTACTGCCCGAGGGGCAGGTCACGATCGGGTAAAAAGGCCTGTCTCTCAGCGGCGCAGCCGGGTATCCAAACGGCCCTCTCGCCATACGGCATGGCCGGTCTAAAGGTTTTTTGCCGGGGCCTTACGCAAAAAGGCTTAAAAGCTGTCCCTCCTTTGATACAGAAAAGCCCGGTCTGGCTTTTTACAGCATCAAGCTGTCGATAAACGCCCCTGACGCAGAAAAGCAAATGCGTCAGGGGCGTTTTTATGCCGAAAGAAAAGCACCCGCAGCAGCGGGGCGCTGCCGAAAACAGCAAAGCAGCTGACATCTAAAAACATGACGGGCAGCCGCGGCAGTAAAGCCTTCAGTCTTTTTTACCAAAAACGCGGCAAAGCGGAAAGGGCGGCCTTTTACCCGGGGAAAGACGGCAAGGGCGGCGCAGGCCCTGCCGGGCCGTCCGGTGTAAAAGCCGCGGCCCTTTTTTTACGGCCTTTGGATAACGCGCCGGAGAGCCAAGCGGCCTAACGCGCGAAAGGACGCATATCATACGCAGCGTATACCAGACGCGGCGTAAATCGGGCACGGCATAAACAAGGCCGCTTCTGTCAACGCTTTTATCGTTTCGCGCGGGGCGCTTTTGCGCCCCGCCTGTAAGCGGGGAAGAACGCGCCCCATAA
This sequence comes from Oscillospiraceae bacterium, assembly GCA_030538855.1. GTDB lineage: Bacteria > Bacillota > Clostridia > Oscillospirales > Ruminococcaceae > JAUNTE01. The sequence continues at coordinate 19,163 of JAUNTE010000002.1, read as the reverse complement.
GCTTGCGCCCTATGGCTTTTGGCCGCCTATGAATAGGCGGCCAGGGCCCATTTACTTTGCAAAGCGGCGTTTTCTTACCACCCCGGTTTTTCACTGTGAAAAACCAGCCCAAGCCAAAAACGGTTGTTTTTGATACCAAAAAGCGTTTTGGCCCTGGCGGCCTGCCGAAAGCGGACGGCTTTTCCCCCTGATATTTTCGTGTTTTCAGCCTGATAAAATCATAGAAAAGCGGCGGATAATATGATATAATATATACCTGTATGATTTTCTCTCTTATATTCAGACATTTTTATCGATAAAATGTATTTTTAAGATGCGGCGCTACATATATTTTTTTATGGCCCGTACTGAAAAAATTTTCCCCCTCGCCGTCTGTATGGTACGGCAGCCTTTTAAGATCCAAGGCAGAGAAATGATTTGCGGAGGAACTGAAACATGACAAAAGACACCCCCATTCTCATTACCGGCGCGCAGGGATTTGTTGGAAAAAACCTGTTCGCCCATTTAAAAAACGCCGGTTATACGGCGCTTGACCTGTACGACAGAGACACGCCGCCTGAAAAACTGCGTGAATATGCCGCACGGGCCGGGTTTGTCTATCATCTGGCCGGGGTCAACCGCCCGCAAAACCCCACTGAATTTTACGCCGGTAATACAGATCTGACAGAAAACCTGCTGGCCCTGCTGGAAGAGGCGGGCAACACCTGCCCTGTTCTTTTATGCAGCAGCATTCAGGCCGAGCTGGACAACGATTACGGAAAGAGCAAGCGTAACGCTGAAACGCTGCTTTTCAGCCATGAGCAAAGCACCGGTGCCCCGGCCCTTGTCTACCGCCTGCCGGGCCTTTTTGGAAAATGGTGCCGCCCAAACTACAACAGCGTGATCGCCACGTTTTGTCATAACGCCGCCTGCGGCCTTCCCCTTACGGTACGCGACCCCGCCTATGCCTTCACCGTTGCCTATATCGACGATGTTATAGGAGACTTTATCGCCGCGCTTTCGGGCGCCGCTGTTCGTGACATGTCGATCCCCGGCTTTTGTCATCTGACCAAAGCGTACGATACCACCCTGGGCTTTTTGGCTGAAACGATAGAGGGGTTTGCCAAAAAGCGCCTCGCGCTTGAGATACCCAACATGGCTGACCCTCTCATCAAAAAGCTTTACAGCACCTTTCTCTCCTATCTTCCGCCTGAGGGCGGCTTCAAATACCCGCTGAATACCCACACTGACAGCCGGGGTAATTTTACTGAGTTTATCCGCACGCCTGACCGCGGCCAAACCAGTGTCAGCGTCACCCACCCCGGCGTGGTGCGCGGCAACCACTGGCATCATACCAAAAATGAAAAATTCCTCGTCGTGCAGGGGCAGGGCGTTGTCCGCTTCCGCAAGATCGGCGAGCGCGCCGTCTACAAATATTTTGTCAGCGGTGAAAAGCTGGAGGTTATAGACATTCCCACCGGCTATACCCACAACATTGAGAATTTGGGCGACGGAGACCTCATCACCATCATGTGGGCCAATGAGCCGTTTGACCCCGCTGCCCCCGACACTTATTTTGAAGAGGTATAGAGATGGACAAAATGAAAGTTATGACCGTGGTGGGTACCCGTCCTGAGATCATCCGCCTGTCTGAGGTCATCAAATGCTGCGATAAATACTTCGACCATATCTTGGTACACACCGGCCAGAACTGGGATTACAACCTGAACGAAGTGTTTTTTAAAGATCTTTCTCTGCGCGCGCCCAACTATTATCTTGACAGCGTCGGCGCGCATTTGGGCGAGACGATGGGCAACATCATTGCCAAAAGCTATGAGGTGATGCAGAGAGAAAAGCCCGAGGCGCTGCTGATTTTGGGGGATACCAACTCGGCCCTGGCGGCGATCTCGGCCAAGCGGCTGAAAATACCCATTTTTCATATGGAGGCCGGAAACCGCTGCTGGGATTGGAACGTCAGCGAGATGATCAACCGCAAGATCGTCGATCATATCAGCGACGTCAACCTGCCGTATACCGAGCACAGCCGCCGCTATCTTTTGAGCGAAGGGTTGGACGGAAAAACCATTTTTGTCACCGGCAGCCCGATGCGCGAGGTGCTGGCCGCCCATAAAGAAGAGATCGGCCGCAGCGACGTGCTGGACAGGCTGTCGCTCACGGCGGGAAAGTATATCCTGCTCTCGGCCCACCGCGAAGAAAATATCGATCATGAAGACCATTTCATCAGCCTGATGGGGGCCATCAACCGCATTGCCGAAAAATACGGCATGCCCATCATTTATTCCTGTCATCCGCGCTCAAAAAAGTTTATAGAGCAGCGGCATTTCAAGTTCCATCCGCTGGTGCGTGAAATGACGCCGTTTGGTTTTCTTGATTACAATAAGCTGCAGCAAAACGCCTATTGCGTATTGTCTGACAGCGGCACATTAAGCGAGGAAAGCGCCATACTGGGGTTTGCGGGGGTGCTGATACGCACCAGCACCGAACGCCCCGAAGTGCTGGATAAAGGCAGCGTCGTCATCGGCGGCGTAAAGGGCGACGACGTGGAACAGGCGATGATCCTGGCCGTCTCGATGCGGGACAATCAGGAGCCATATGTACTGGCGCCTGATTATACCGACCAAAACGTCAGCGTCAAAGTGGTCAAGCTGATTCAAAGCTATACCAAGATCGTCAACGAGACGGTGTGGCTGAAACGCTGACCCGCAGCCGTCTTTTTAAACGGACGCCCCGCACCGGGCACGGCTTTCTCCGCAGAAGGGACAAGCCCGCCTTTGCGGCCGGGCAGCCCTTTTGGATGTTTTGCCAAAAGCGACATCTTCTATCACAAAAACCAAAAATAAGCGAGGGGTTTTGATTGAGCAAACGTATCCTGGTGGTGGCCCAGCACTATTGGCCTGAAAACTTTCGCATCACCGATATCTGCAAAGGCTTTGTGGACGACGGCATCGAGGTGGACGTTTTATGCGGGCTGCCCAATTACCCGAAGGGAGAATGGTTCAAAGGATACCGTTACACCGGCCCCCGCCGTGAAGCCCATGAAGGGGCCGAAATCTTCCGCTCGGGAGAGATCCGCAGAAAAGGCAACACTTCGGCGCGTATTTTTTTGAACTATGTCTCGTTTCCCCTTTTCGCGCTGTTTCATCTGCCGCGGCTGTGGGGCCGCCGGTACGACGCCATTTTTTGTTATGAGACCAGCCCGGTGCTGATGATGCTGCCGGCTGTCTGGACGTCGAAATTCCGCCGCGTGCCCCTCACCACCTATGTGCTGGACCTCTGGCCGGAAAACCTTTACGCCGGGCTGCCGATAAAAAACAAAGCGGCCCGGGCGCTTGTCACCAAAGTAAGCCATTGGTTTTACCGCCGCAGCGACAAACTGATCGGCGTCTCTCCCGCCATGAGCGAAAAGCTGCGCGCCATCGCGCCCAAACGCCGGGTAGAGACGGTGCCCCAGTACTGTGAAGACCTGTATGCCGCGGATGTGGACGACCCCGCGCTGCGGGAACGTTTTGCAGGCGCTTTCAACGTGCTGTTTGCCGGCAATATCAGCCCGGTGCAGGATCTGGGCCTTTTGGTAAAATGCGCAAAGCTTTTAAAACAGGCCGGACGCGCCGATATCCGGTTTATTTTAGTGGGCGACGGCATGAGCCGGGCCGAACTGGAAAAGCAGATCGCCGATGAGGACGTGCGGGATTGGTTCGTCTTTGAGGGGCAGCACCCCGTTACCGATATCCCCGCTTATCACACCATGGCCGACGCTTTGTTCGCTTCTCTTGCCCCCAGCGAGGACGTGGGCCTGACCGTACCCGCCAAGATCACCAGTTACATGGCGGCCGGGCGGCCCATCCTGTGCTGTATCGACGGCGAGGCCAGCCGGGTGGTGCGTGAGGCGGGCTGCGGTTATACCGGCGCCGCGGGCGATGCGCAGGCCCTTTATGAAAACCTCATCAGGCTGGCGGCGCTGCCGCCAAACCAGCGTAAAGAACTGGGCGAGGCGGGACGCCGCTGGTACCAGGCGCATTACCGCCGCGGCCCGCTTTTAAAAGAGCTTGAGCGCATTATTTTGAACCCGTAAAATCAAAGTTGGAGAAGAAGAACGCATGGAATTCAACAGCCTGCCATTTCTGATATTTTTCCCCGTGGTGACGCTTTTATATTTTGGCATGCCAAAATTTTTAAAGCGTCCCTGGCTGTTGTGCTGCAGCTATTATTTTTACATGTGCTGGAATGCGGCCTATTCTCTGCTGCTGCTTTTCTCTACCGCCTCCACCTGGGCCTGCGGCTGGCTGATTGAAAAAAGCCGTTCTAAAAACGGGCGGCGGGCGGCGCTTATCGTCAACCTCGGGGTAAATCTCGGCATCCTTTTCTTTTTTAAATATTTCAACTTTTTCAGTGAAAGTTTCTCTGGGCTTCTCACCCAATTCGGGCTCAATGTGACGCCTTTGACGCTGGACACCCATATTTTTCTTTTGCCGGTGGGCATCAGCTTTTACACCTTTCAGGCCCTCGGCTATTCCATCGACGTCTATCGGGGGGTCATCCCGCATGAGCGCAGCTTTTTAAACTATGCGCTTTTCGTCAGCTTTTTCCCACAGCTGGTGGCGGGCCCCATTGAACGGGCGGCGCATTTTCTCCCCCAGCTTAAGCAGGACCATATTTTTGAATACAAGCGCGTTTCAGCGGGCCTAAAACTCATGCTGTGGGGCTTTTTTCAAAAGGTCGTCATCGCTGACGGGCTGGCCGTCATGGCCGACAAGGTATTTGACGCCCCCACCCTGGCAACCGGCCAGCAGGCCGTACTTGGCATTTTATTTTTCACCATTCAGATATACTGTGATTTCGGCGGCTACTCCAATATTGCCATCGGCGCGGCGCAGGTTTTAGGGTTCGACCTGATGACCAATTTCGCCCAGCCCTATTTTTCCGCCTCGGTGCGTGAGTTTTGGCGGCGCTGGCATATCTCTTTGTCCAGCTGGCTGAAAGACTACATATATTTCCCCCTTGGGGGCAGCCGGTGCAGCACCCTGCGGCGCTGTTTCAACCTGATGCTCACCTTTCTCGCCTCAGGGCTGTGGCATGGGGCCAAGTGGACGTTTGTGATTTGGGGGGCGCTGCACGGCGCGCTGTGCTGCCTTGAGGCCGTGGCCGCAAAACCGGCCGCCCTGATATCCAAAAAACTGCGGCTTGCAAAGCTGCGTTTTCTCACCCGTCCTGTGCGGGTGCTGCTCACCTTTTTTACCGTCAGTTTTATCTGGGTCTTTTTTCGGGCCGAGACCCTGGCCGACGCCGGCACGCTGTGCGGCTCTGTCTTCGGGCTTTTTTCAAACGGGCTTTTTGACGGGGCGGCCTGGATGTCCGCGCTGGAGGGCGTTGGCTTTTTCCGCACGGCTTCCGCCTCTTCTCCTCTGCTGGCGCAGCTGGCCTGCGGCACCGGCGTTTCGCTGCTGGCCTGCACCGGCCTGCTGGCGGTGGGCGACCTGTGTGAGATCTGCACCCGTCAAACCCTGCACACCACCGTACAAAAGCTCTGGTTTCCGGCGCGGTGGGCCTATTGTGTGCTGATAACAGGCTGCATTTTACTTTTTGGACATTTCGGCGTCTCCAGTTTTGTCTATTTTCAGTTTTAACTTCTTGATTTTCACAGTAAAGGCAGGCGGTGGGCTATTCCAAAATTACTTGTCAAAATTTCAGTGCTGCTGCTGGCGTTTTTATGCGTGATCGCAGGGGTGAACTATGAGATCGATAAATACGGCCTGCTGCGCGGCGGCCGTTATGAGCGCCAGCTGGTAGAGACCCTGCAGGCGGGCCAGGCGGTGGCCGGTTACGATGAATCGATGCTGGACGAACGGGAGATCATGCGTCTGTATATCCAGACGATGGAGAAAAAGGATTATATCGTGCTTGGCTCCAGCCGCGGCTTGCAGCTCACGCAGGATTATGTGCCGGCGGGCAGCAGCTTTTTTAATTTGGGGGTGAGCGGCAGCGATTTTCGGGACATGCTGGGCCTTTACTACCTGCTGGAAAAAAACGATAAGCTTCCCGCGCATCTTATTTTGGTGCTGGACCCATGGCTGCTGTTCAATTCTCCCGACGCTTTTTCAAAGCGGTCGAACATCGAATTGTATAAAGAATTTTTGGCCGAGGGCCTTGGCCTGCCGGTAGAATATGAAAAACCGGATTACAGCCTGCAGCTGGAGGCCCTTCTCTCCCCCAGTATCTTTCAGGAGAACATCCGCTATTATTTTCGAGACCGCACCGGTGAGGACGAGCCCCTTTCCGCCACCGGCAACTGGTACGCGCAGGACACCACCCTGCGCCTGCCGGACGGCAGCCAGCTTTACGACGTCAAACAGAGGAGCCGCTCTCAGAATGAGATCGATTTTGACGCACTGGCGGTGGTGAGTTCGGCTTTTTTCCGGGTGGAGGATTTTCGCAGCCTGGACGAGGAACTTACCGCCCAGCTGGAGGCTTTCATCCGGCATATCAAGGCGCAGGGCGTGCAGATTACCTTTGTGCTCACGCCGTATCATCCCACCACCTACGAGATCGCCCTGAGGGATTGGGAACGCTTTCCGGCCTTTTTTGAGATGGAGGACTACTACCGCGCGCTTGCGAAAAAAGAAGGCATCACGCTTTACGGCTCGTTTGACCCTGACGTAAGCGGCTGCAAAAGCGCTGATTTTTACGATGGGCTGCATATCAAACGGGAATCGCTCTATAAAATTTTCCCCGGTTTTGAGGGCAGTGAAATCTACAAAAAGGTGGAAACAATCAAAAGGATGCAGAAAAACGCCCTGCAGCAGATAGAAGAGCAGCGTGCGCAGGGGATAGACGAACCATGGATGGAAGAATTTGAGGCGGCGCTGAACTTGCCCGCCAAAGCGCGCAGGCCAAACACTTTTTGAGAGAACTCGCCCGCTTTTTAAAAGCGCTTTCACCTTTTCACTCTTTCAGCCGCGCCGCCTCCATGCCCTGTCTGCAAACAGTGAAAGCGCCCTATCTTTCGCAGATACGGCGCGGCGGCAGGTTCAAAAAGCGGAAAGTGCGGAAGCGCCCGGCAGCCCCCGTGTAATATCAGCGCCGCAAGGCCTCTCTGCCTTTAGAAAAAGACGGTAATCCCGATTTTTCAAAAGCCCTGCATACCGGGGTTTTCACCCTTACTGCGCGGCGGCCCTTTTCATCGCCGCCCCGCCCGTCTCAAACGCAAGCGGGCTGTGCGCCGCACCGCACAAAAAACCGCCCTTATCCACCCCAAAAAAGGCAGGGACATTCTGAGAATGTCCCTGCCTTTTTTAATCACCGGCGCTGCAAAGCCGCGCCTTTTCAGCCCGCCCCTGACGCCGTTTTTGTATTTTTCGGGGCGGGAACCAGGGCCTCAGCCGTACTTTTGCAGCATTTCTATGTTTCCGCTTTGTATATCCTTTGCGGCGGCCGCTATTTTTTCCGGCGGCCAGTTCCACCATGCCAGCGTCTGCAGCCTGTCGGCCGTCTGCGGCGAAAAACGCTTTTTCAGCGGCCTTGCCGGTACGCCCCCCACCACCGTATAGGGCGGCACGTCCTTTGTCACCACGGCCCGCGCGCCGATGACCGCGCCGTCCCCAATGGTAACACCGGATAAGATCACCGCCTCATAGCCGATCCACACGTCATTGCCCACGACGATATCCCCTTTATTGTCCCATGCCGAGGTGACCGCCATACCGGGCCCCCACTCCTCATAAAATAAGGGGAAGGTATAGTTTGACAGCGACCCCATGGCGTGGTTGGCGCTGTTCAGCAAAAACTTTGCGCCGCAGGCGATGGAACAGAACTTGCCGATTTTGAGCGTATCGTGGTTGATAGGATACTGATACAGCACGTTATTTTTTTCAAAATCTCTGGGGTCGTGTACAAAATCATTGTAAATGGTAAACGCCCCCACCTGAATATACGGGTCATGTATGACATTTTTCAGATACACGATCTGACGGTCCCCTGTACGGGGATATATTTTTTCACTGTCCGGAACAGCCATTTTCATTCTCCTTTATCTCTACCCTAAGCGGACAAAGGACAACACGGTTTTTCGAGGCGGAAATAACAACCGGCTGCCTCGTCCGTCTTGCCGGCTGCCATTTCCGCTCCCGAAAAACTCCGCAGGACCTGTCGGAGAGCTAAAATAAGGGCTGGCAAGGCCGCAGGGTGAAGGCGGGCTTGTCGCCCGCCGAACCCGAGAACGCCGCCAGCGCCTATTTCAACCGCCGACAGGCGTGCTGCCCTTTGTCCGCTTAGGGTATTTGTTTTTAAAGGCTATCCCGGTTTCGGCAATGCAGCGCTTCACGTCTTCCCCTCCTTTTTTTCTGCGCCCGGCGGGCGCGCCCGCACGTCAGGCCTCCTCTTCCGCCCCGGGCTGGGTCAGCCAGGCAATATCGCCTGAAAAGGCCTCGGCAAACGCCGCCTCAACCGTATATATCTGCGGCTGGCCCTGTATCTGAAGGTAATAATCCCCGGTAACCGGGTTTTTCGTACCGATCAGATAGGTCACCTGCCGCGCCCCCTGCCGCAGGGTGACGACATTGGCGGGAGTGTCCAGCCCGTAGGCCGCGCCGTCCCCGGCGGTATTTGCCACCGTGTCCGCCGCTTTCAGACGGCCGCTTTGGGTGGCCATGGCGGTGACCGCCCCCTGCCGCAGCACACGCTGCGGGTCAGCAGGGGCATACCATTCTCCCGCCTCGTCTTTTTCCAGCGTCACGGCCTGGCCGCCCGATAAATAAGAGATACCGTTTATGGCATTCGCGTCAAAGGTATTGAGGGGGACGGCCCCTTCCTCCTGCGCGGCAGGCCGCAGCAGCGTCACCGCCGCATAAAGCAGCAGCAGGGCGGCCAGCGCGCCCCCCAAAAGCAAAAGCTGCCGTCTTGTTTTTCGCAAAACGTCCTTCCTCCCTTATCGGCGTCTGCGGACGAGGCAAACGGCCACGCCCACGCCGATGAGCAATACCGGGATAGCCCCGATGAGCAGCACGCTCCAAAAATTCGTCTGCGAGGCCGTCATCAAAACGCCCTCGGCAAACAGGCTTTTGGGCCGAATGGTTGAGCCTTCTTCTATCCCCGCCAGCCAGTTGAGGGCGTTGAGGACAAAATCGCTGTTGGCCCCCGACACCTGGCTGTCGATGACGCTGTTCAGCATCGAGGTGCTGGTGATCCACACCATGCGGGACGGCGCGGCGGCGGTTTTTTCAGCGGCGGCCGCAAGGCAGAAAGCGCCGGCGTCCGAGGTCTCGGTCTCGGTGGCGAGACAGGCTTCTTCGCTGGTGATGAGCAGGCGTGAAACCGTCACGTTTTCCGTCTCTTTCTCTGGGGTGGTAAGCGCCTGCGCCGACGCGATAAGATACAGCTGGTTAGAGGCCATGAGCCCTTTGGTAACTGCATGCTCACGCAGCTGGGGCAAAATAAAGGTGGGGTAACCGGACAGATAGCGTGAGGCGTCCTGTTCCACCGCAACGCCCGGCAGCAGCGACATACCGTAGCCTGCGGCCAGCTTCTCCCAGTTTGGATACCCGCTCTGCAGATAATCCGTCAACAGCATGAGGCTTCCGCCCCCGCCGAGATAGCTTTGCAGATATTCCCGTTCCTGTGCGCTGATATCGGCGCTGGATTCACTTGCCAGCACTGCCGCGGCGTCGCCGGGTACGCCGCCCATACTTAAAAGGTTCAGCTCTTTTACCTGGTAATTTTCTTTTTCCAGCAGGTCAAGAAACTGGCTGTCCAGCTCATATTCGCCGTGCCCTGACAAAACGTACAGCACCGGCCGTTCGGCCCCTGCCAGCAGGCTGATGGCCGACGTGATACGCGCCTCACCGTCAAATTCCTGTATCTGCTGGCCGGTGGTCACGTCATAGTCCGTCAGCACCATATCCGCCAGATCGAGCACCTTAAATTTATCCCCACAGGCGACGATCACGCTGTTTTCATTGACGGTATCGTCGGTATACTGTTTGATAAAGGCCGGGTTCGATACCGGGTCGACCACCTGCATGGTCACATATGAAGTGCGTCCGGCGTATTTTTCCAAGAGGGTGGACACCATCAGGCTTTCGCTGCCGGGGCGGGCAATTTGATATAAGGTCACCTGCTGGGTCAGGCCGTCCAGCAGGTTTTCTGTTTTTTGAGAGAGGCTGTAGAGCTTTTGCGCGCTCAGATCGAATTTTGTCTGCTGGGCGGGCAGCGCCCCCACCGTCATGTTCAGCGCTGCGGCCGCGGCTATCGCCAGGGCGCACAGCAGCAGCGTCAAGCCGCCGCTTTGAAACACACGGCTTTTCACCATGGCGGCAAACGCGCCTTTTTTGTGATGCTTCATGGCGTCCTCCTTCACTGCCACCGCCGCCGTTCAGCGGCCTGGGCCGTAAACAGCAGCAGCAGCGCGATGGCTGTAAAATAATAGACCAGCGCGTTCAAATCAAAAACGCCGCTCACAAAATCCACCAGCGGAGAAAACAGCGAAACCGCGCCCAGTATGCCCGCCATCGCCGCGCTGACCAGCCCGGTATCTATCAGGTATACCGTAATAAGCGCGAGAATGCCCACGGTAAAAACGGCAAGGCCAAAGATAGGGCTGCGGGTGGCCAACCCGCATAAAATGCCGGCGACGATCACAATGCCGCCCATCACCAATACCGCGTAAAAACCGCTTTGCGACGCTTTGGCCGTAAGCCAGGGGGCGCAGTTGCACAAAAGCAGGATAAAAAAGGCCGCCACCGCCGATACCAGCGGGTTCTCGCACAGGGCCGACACCAGCATACCGACGGCCAGCGCGGCCGCGCCCGCCAAAAAATATCCCAGCAGCGAGGCATAGGCCAGCGGCAGCGACACCTGCGCGTATCTGGTGAGGATGAGCGGAAAAAAGCAGTACCCCAAAAGCGGCAGAGCGTACAGCGTCAGCACCGCCAAATATTTTCCCGCCACGATGCCCCCGATGCCGGCCGGGCTGGTAAATAAAAGCTGGTCGGTTTTCTGCCGCCGTTCGTCGCCCAGCATCCGCATGGTGAGCAGCGGCGCCCCCACAAGCAGCAGCACCGTCATCTGGGTCAGGGTGATGCCGAACTCGGCATATCCGCCGCGCAGGTTGTAAACGGTAAAATAGATACCGCCCAGCGCAAGCATAAAAGCCGTGTATACATATCCGGTCATGGTGGTGAAAAAGCCGCGAAGCTCTCGTTTATATACCGCTGCCACAGCTCATTCCCCCTTTCCCGTCAGCTGTAAAAATACCTCTTCCAGCCCGGCGCTTTCTTTTTTTATCTCCAGTACCGGCAGCCGCTGCGCGGCAAGGCGGTAGCCCAGCTGGGCGCGGGGGTCTTCCGCGCCGCGGGCGGTGAGGCAGAGGGCGGTCTCGCCGTCCTCCTCCCGCAGGCTCTCAAGCTTTACGCCGTCCACGCTCTCCACGGCGCGGCGCACGGCGTCCCCCGGGCCTTTTACGCGTATGTAATACCGGCTCTGTCCCTCCATCATACGGCTCAGCTCTTCACTGCTGCCCGACGCGGCCAGCCGCCCGCCCGCCAAAACCAGGATGCGGTCGCACACCGCGTCCACCTCAGACAGGATGTGGCTGGACAACAGGATGGCGCGGCCCTTTTTCAGCGACAGGATGATACGCCGCATCTCCACCGTCTGCTTAGGGTCAAGCCCGGCGGCCGGTTCGTCTAAAATCAAAAGGCGCGGGCTGCCCAGCAGGGCCTGCGCAAGGCCCACCCGCTGGCGGTATCCTTTTGAAAGCTGGCGGATGAGGCGGTTTTCCAGCTCTTTCAGGCCGCACTGTTCTATGACATGGTCGGCCTCTTCCCGTCCCGCGCGCCCCTTCAGCCCTTTCAGGCGGGCGGCAAACCGCAGATATTCGCGGGGGGTCATCTCAGGATAGAGCGGGGGCTGCTCAGGCAGATAACCGATCTGCCGTTTTACCGCCTGCGGCTCTTCAAACAGGTCGGCCCCGCCGACGCATACCACCCCATCGCTGGGGGCGATATAGCCTGTCAGCATGTTCATGGTGGTGGATTTTCCCGCCCCGTTCGGCCCCACAAGGCCGCAGATCTCGCCCTCTGCCACCTCAAAGCTGAGGTCCTCTACCGCCGTATGCGCGCCGTAACGTTTGGTCAGATGCTTTGCCTGTACCAAAAGCTTCCCTCCATCATTTTTTATTTAAAGCATTGTAAAATAAAAGCTGTTTTTTATTTTAGCGTCTATCTGTGAAAAAGAAATGAGAATATACGCGTAACCATAAAAATACAGCGTCTGCACCTTCCCGCCCTGTAAAAAAGGGGCGGGCGGGGCGTCTTTCCCCGCGTTTTTTGCGCCGGTTTTTACGGCTGGCCGCTCTTTTCACCGTCCTTGTCCCCTGTCATCAGACTGGGGCGGCTGTCCCCACCCGCCGCGCCGCCGCTTACTGGCGCCTGTGTTGCGGTTTTGCCCACAGCGGATAAGGAGGCAAAACCGCTTTCAAAAGCCGCGGCTGGGGCGGTCGTGTTCCGCACCGTCTTACAGCCGGGCCGCGTCTCTATCTTTAAAAAGCAGAGAAGCCCCGCTGCGGCCCGCCGCGCTTTTTCATACGGGGCCGGCATTGATTCTCAGACATATCAGCGATATCTACCGGACAGGCTTTTTTTGCTGCATACACCTTTTACCGCCGCTTTACAGCCTCCGCAGTTTACCTGCCCCGCCAAAAGGCGGCGGGACGCAGCAGACTTTCAGTTAAAGATTCAGACATGGCCGCCCCAAGGCAGGGCGGCCATGTCTGTTACGTCTGCATTCTGCTGTTTTTACCTATGCTGAAAGATCATTAAAACTTCAATTTGTTTCAGAAGGAATTTGCTGCAAGGCTGCCGGTTGCCAGACAGGCTGTTTCCCGCTGAGAAAACGGGGACACCATCCCCAATACAGATTATCCCTGCAGCTTTTCCATGCCCTTTTTCAGCCTGGCCAGCGATTCTTCACGCCCCAGCAGCGCGGCCAGCTCAACGCCGCCGCCCGGGGTAAACTGCTTGCCTGAAAGCGCCACCCGCAGCGGCCACAGCAGCCAGCCGTTTTTCACGCCCAGGCTTTCGATCTTGGCAAAAAGGCGGGCATGGATGACCTCCTCGTTCCAATCCTCCGGGGCGATATCCTCCAGACACTGCACAATATGGGGCAGCGCTTCGCGGGCGGTGTCGGGGGTCGTCTTCATTTTTTTGCTGGTATAAAGCTCCAGCTCATAATCCGGCAGGGCATCGATAAAATCGATCTGCTCGGGGATGTCGCTCAGCACCTCGGTGCGCTTTTGCAGCAGCCGGGCCAAAAACAGCTTGTCGCAGTCACGGTTCACCACGCTGTCGATGTAGGGCAGCGCTTTTTCTAAAAAGCCCTCCGGCGTCATGGCCCGCAGATATGCGCCGTTGATATAGCGCAGCTTTTCAGGGTCAAATATAGCCGGGCTTTTGCTGATGCCAGCCGGGTCAAACGCTTTTATCATCTCGGGCAGGCTGAAGATCTCCTCTTCGCCCTTCGGGCTCCATCCAAGCAGCAGGATATAGTTCAGCACCGCCTCGGTGAGATAGCCCTTGGCCACCAAGTCCTGATAGCTGGCGTCGCCGTTGCGTTTTGAAAGCTTGTTCTGCGCGTCCTTCATGACCGGCGGGCAGTGGATGTAGACCGGCAGCTCCCAGCCGAAGGCCTCGTACAAAAGATTATATTTCGGGGTGCTGGATAAATATTCCGACCCGCGAATGACATGGGTGATGCCCATCAAATGGTCGTCCACCACATTGGCAAAGTTATAGGTGGGCATACCGTCGGTCTTCAGCAATATCTGATCGTCCAGGGTGGCATTCTCCACCTCGATATGGCCGTACACCAGATCTTCAAAGCTGGTGACGCCCTCACGCGGCATCTTTTGGCGGATCACATAGGGCGTACCCGCGTCCAGCTTGGCCTTTATCTCTTCGGCGCTCAGGCTGCGGCAGTGGCCGTCGTAATGGGGGGCCTGGCCGCTGGCCTTCTGTACAAGGCGCATCTCCTCCAGCCGGTCTTTATCGCAGAAGCAGTAATAGGCTTTTCCCTCCCGCACCAGCTGCTCGGCATACTGCTTAAAAAGGCCCATGCGCTGCGATTGGATATACGGGCCGTAACCGCCCCCGATGTCGGGGCCCTCGTCCCACACAAGGCCCGTCTCGCGCAGGGTGTTATAAATGATATCGACCGCGCCCTCCACATACCGCTCCTGGTCGGTGTCCTCGATACGCAGGACAAAGACCCCGTCCTGGCTTTTGGCGCACAGATAGGCATACAGCGCGGTGCGAAGATTGCCCACATGCATGTATCCCGTTGGGCTTGGCGCAAAACGGGTGCGTACTTTTTTCTCTGACATGTCACAGACTCCTCATTTAAAGGCGGCGCGCCGCCGTTTTTTATCTTTATTATCTTAGCGGCAATAGGGCGGTTTGTCAATTGCGCCCGGCCTGAAAATATGCTACAATATAACGGCTTTGAACAGTTATTCTTAAAAAGGGGGGATACCGTGTCGTTTACTTCGGTGCAGTTCGCGCTGTTTTTCCCCGCGGTGTTCCTTTTTTACTGGCTTTTGCCCCACCGTCTGCGCTGGGCCGTTTTGTTGTGCGCCGACGCCTTTTTTTATTGGGCCGGGGGCCAGCCGGGGCTGTGCTGGGCGCTGGGCGCGGCCGCCCTGTGCTCTTACGGGGCCGCCCGCATGCTTGAAAAAAGCAAAGGGCGGGGCAAACGGCGGTTTTGGCTTATCGTGGGGGCAGGGGGCCCTGCCGCCCTGCTGCTGTTTTTTAAATACACAGGCTTTTTCCTCTCGGCCTTTTCCATCGGCGCGCCGTCTTTTCTGTTTCAGCTGGCGCTGCCGCTGGGTATCAGCTATTATACGCTGCAAACCGTCAGCTATGTTGTGGACGTATACCGGGGCGGCCTTCGAGCCGAAAGGCATTTCGGCTGCTACCTTGTCTACCTCACCTTTTTTCCGCTGTTTCTCAGCGGCCCTATTGAACGGGCCGGCAGCTTTTTGCCGCAGCTGAGGCAAAAGCGCGGCTTTTGTTATGAGCAGGGCCTCTCGGGCGCTGTGCTGGTGCTGCTGGGGCTTTTTCAAAAAATGGCCGTCGCCAACAATCTCGCCAATTTTGCCGACACCGCTTTTCAAAACCCCGCCTCGGTCACCGGCATGTCGCTGCTGTTTGCGGCGCTATTGTATACATTGCAGATCTACGCGGATTTTGCGGGCTACTCAAATATGGCGGTAGGCCTTGCAAAAATGCTGGGCTTCAACCTGACGCAGAACTTTAAGCAGCCCTATTTCGCCTGTTCGATGAGAGAGTTTTGGAACCGGTGGCATATCAGCCTCTCCACCTGGCTGCGGGATTATATCTATATCCCGCTGGGCGGCAGCCGCCGCGGCAAAGCGCGGCGGGCGCTCAACCTGATGGCGACGTTTCTTTTCTCAGGGTTTTGGCACGGCGCGGGCATATGCTTTATCGTCTGGGGGGCGCTGCACGGCGCCTATCAGGTTTTAGGACGATGGACGGCGCCGCTGCGGCAAAAGTTATGGCGGCTTGTGCATATCAGCGAACAAAACGCTTTTGCAAAGCTTTTAAAAATGGCCTGCGTCTTTTTTCTGGCGGGCTTTGCATGGCTTTTTTTCAGGGTGGGCAGCCTTGGCCCGGACGCGGCCATGCCCGCCTCCCTCTCTACCGTCTGGTACATTTTAGGCAAGATTGGGGCGGAGTTCAGCCTCTCGTTCACCGCGGCGGCCAACGGCCTTGTGATGTTGGGGCTGACGCCGGTATATCTCTTCCGGGTGGCCTTTTTGTGCGTCCTGTTCCTCGCGGTTGAATGGTGCGGACGCAAATGCGGCCCCGACGTTTTGATTTTGCGGCAGAAAACGCCGGTCAAACTCGGCCTGTGCTACCTGCTTGTATTCTGCGCGTTTTTTATGAGCGGCGCGGGAGACAGCTTTTTGTATTTTCAATTTTAAGCCTACTTTAAGCCTGTGCCCGAAAGGAGGGGCCTGCCCTGAAACGCTTTTGTAAAACCGTCGCGCTGTTTTTGCTGCCCGTCTTTCTGGCAGGCGCGTTTTTTTTCAGCCTGCTCGCCGTCAGCGGAGAACTGACAAGCGTAGACGAATACGCCGCCCGCGCAGCCGCGCGTGAGCCGCTGATCTACCAGGCGGCCTACACCTTTGGCAGTGAAAGCCGCTTTAAAGCGCTTACCGCCCGCGACAGAGGGGCGCAGGTTTTGGCGGTGGGTACCAGCCGCGTTATGCAGCTGCGGGGGGAAGAATTTCCCGCCGGAGATTTTTATAACGCCGGGGGCGCGGTCTCATCACTGGGGCAGATACGGCCCTTTTTGCAGTACCTGCCTGCTGAAAGCAGGCCCGAGACCGTCATTCTCTGCCTTGACCAGTTTTTTTTCAGCGGATGGGACGCGCTTTCTTCCCCGTCGCAAAGCTATGAGCCAGCCTCGCCCCGTTTTGAAACCGCCGACGCCTTTTTTCGTCTGCTGCGTGATTTCAGCCTGGGCAAGATCGACCCGGTGGCCATCCTCACCGCCGATAAAAATGTCATCGGCGTCTCTGCCCGCAGCCGGGGCAGCGGTTTTTTGCCCGACGGCAGCTACCGGTACGGAAAGACGGCCCTCGCGCCCGATCTGTCTTTCCCCGTTGAAATGGAGGCGGTGCGCGACGGCAGCGGCCGTTTTTTGCACGCGGACGAAGTTTACGCCCCCGCCCTGCAGGAATTGGAACGCCTGCTTGACTTTTGCCGCGCAGAGGGTATTGCCGTGGTGGCGTTCTCTCCGCCCTACGCCCCGTCTCTGTATGCGGCTATGGCAGAGAGCGGCGGCTACGGCTATCTGGACGGGCTGGCGGAAAAGCTTGGGGCGCTGTGCCAAAAATACGGGGCCGAATATTACGACTTCACCTGTGGTCCAAACGCCGTGGATGAGGAATTTATCGACGGTTACCATGGCGGAGACCGGGTTTACGCCCGCATGGTAAAGGCCATGCTGGAGGCGGGCAGCCTTTTAAACAAATACGCAGCCCCCGCCGCCATAGACGCGCTGCTGGCCCTGCCCGGCGGCAACCCCCGTGTAATTGAAATACCTGAATAAGGAGCTGTCATCATGGAAGAGCAGAAGAAAAAACGTATTTTAAGCGGTATCCAGCCCACCGGCACCTTTACCCTGGGCAATTATATCGGGGCGGTGCGAAACTGGGGACAGTTACAGGATGAGTATGAGTGCATCTATATGATCGCCAACCTGCACGCCATCACCTTGCGGCAAGAGCCCGCCAAGCTGCGCCAGCAGACACGTGAAGCGGCGGCCCTGCTGCTTGCCTGCGGCATCGACCCCGCCAAAAGCCTTGTCTTTGTGCAAAGCCAGGTGCCCGCCCACACCCAGCTGTCCTGGGTACTGTCCTGCAACACCCAGTTCGGAGAGTTGTCCCGCATGACGCAGTTCAAGGATAAATCGGCCAAACATGCCGACAACGTCAACGCCGGCCTGTTCACCTATCCCGTGCTGATGGCGGCGGATATTCTCATCTACGGCGCCGATCTGGTGCCGGTGGGCGCTGACCAAAAACAGCATCTTGAACTCACCCGCAACATCGCGGAACGTTTCAACGGCGTTTACGGCCCCACTTTTACGGTGCCGGAGGGCTACTTTCCCAAGCAGGGCGCCCGCATTATGAGCCTGCAGGAGCCGGAGAGAAAAATGAGCAAATCGGATGAGAATGTCAACGCCTTCATCCTGCTGCTGGACGAGCCCGACGTCATTCTGCGCAAATGCAAACGCGCCGTCACCGATTCAGACAGCCGGGTGGCGGCCTCTCCGGATAAGCCGGGCGTGACCAACCTGATGACCATCTACAGCTCTATGACGGGGAAAACCTTTGACGAGATCGAGCGCGAGTTCGACGGCCGGGGCTACGGAGATTTCAAGATCGCCGTGGCGGAGAGCGTGATCGCCGAGCTGTCCCCCATCCAGCGGGAGTATAAACGGCTTTTGGCCGACAGGGCCTATCTTGAAGAGGTGCTGAAAACCGGCGCGGAAACCGCCGGACGCATTGCGCGGCGGTATGCTGATAAGGTATATAAAAAAGTTGGCATGCTGCAATTGTAAGCTTTCACGCGCTCAGGCAAAGACGGCCGCCTGCCGCGGCCATACCTGAAGGTTTTTTGCGACAGATTTTATCCGCCCCTGCCGGGACGGGCCGTTTTATATCGCCAGAAAAAGCGGCCTTGCCCCGCCGATAAGCGGTACAAAATTATCGTATCAGTCAAAAACTTTGATTCTTTTTTCTCTACTGTCATGATACAATGGGTAATTTTTTTTCATTTTATGTAATTGTTTGTTTTTTCGACGATTTGACGTATCTTACTTGAAATTTTTTCAAACTTTCCCTTTTATTTTCCTTCCATATATTGACAAATTGCGGTAATTTT
Source organism: Oscillospiraceae bacterium (assembly GCA_030538855.1). Lineage (GTDB taxonomy): Bacteria > Bacillota > Clostridia > Oscillospirales > Ruminococcaceae > JAUNTE01. Next base: position 705 of record JAUNTE010000002.1, on the reverse strand, counting down.
TGTATACTTTTTGTAGAATCTTTGGAAGGGAGGTCTTTTATGAAATCCACCGGTATCGTGAGAAAAATCGATCACCTGGGCCGTATTGTTTTGCCTATCGAACTTCGTCGTGTTTTAGACATCGAAATCGGTTCTCCTTTAGAAATCTATGTAGAAGGAGAATCTGTCATTTTAAAAAAATATCAGCCCGCCTGTATTTTCTGCGGCGGTTCTGAGAATACTATGGACTACAAAGGCCGTTGTATCTGCGCGGCTTGCCGCAAAGATCTGACGGAATGATAGGTATCGTCAACTACTGCTCAAAAAAGCCGCTTTCAGGCGGCGCTTACCCCAGTATGGTGGGTCGTTTTTCGCAAGAAGGCGCGGCTAAGGCTGCGCCTTCTTTTTATTTTCCGGCGTACCGGGGTTGCTGCGGCAGCTGCTTTACCTAAAGTATTCTCTTTATTTTCAAAACTTCACCCTATTACGCCGGGGTCGCAGCTGTCCGAGGTTTATAAGCAGAGGGAGAATAAAATAATGATTTTTTATAAACAATTGTTTGGCGGGCTGGATTACTCGTTGTATTTTATCTGCCGACGCTAAAACGCTATAAAAAATAGCCGAGCGAAGCGAAGGTTATTTTTTTGGCCATCTGTCCCGGTTGCCGCGTAAGCGGCGAGGGACAGGGCCATAGAGATAATTTGTTTTTTATTGCGCAGCAATAAA
>JAUNTE010000391.1 GCA_030538855.1 Oscillospiraceae bacterium | reverse complement strand
GTACTTAAGTCGGAAAGGCGGACGTAGACTATTATGAAAAACATCCCGAATTTATTATCCACACTGAGGATCTTGCTTGTGCCTCTATTTGTTGCGTTGATGCTGGAAGAAGAGACTTTTTGGGCGGGCCTGGTATTGGTGCTGTCGGGCTTGAGCGATATGCTGGACGGCATGCTGGCGCGGCATTTTGGCTGGATCACGCCGCTGGGCAAAATACTGGACCCTATCGCCGACAAACTGACGCAGGCGGCCGTCTGTGTGGTGCTGGCCATCCTGCACCCGCAGTATATAGCGTTTTTTGTTATCATGATCGTCAAAGAGCTTTTGATGATGTGCTGCAGCGCCTGGCTTTTAAAACAGGGCGAGCGTCCCGTTGCGGCGAAATGGTACGGCAAGGTGGCCACAGCGGTGTTTTACTGCACGATGATCCTGCTGGTGTTCTTCCCCGCTCTGCCCGCCGCGCTTATTTACACCTTGCTCTCTGTCACTACCGGGCTGGTGGTATTTGCCTTTATCAAATATCTTATGCTATATCTTACCCCAAAGGGCAAAATAAAAAAGGACGGCGAAATTCATCCGTAACGCCGGTCTGTTTTTCCGCTTTTTAAGGAGAATGAAATGATGATTTGTGTTCGCTGTAAAAAAAGGCCTGCCGTCGTATTTGTTCAGCGCAGCGACGGCGCTGAAGTGAAAAATGAAGGATACTGTCTCACCTGTGCCAAAGAGCTGCATATCCCGCAGGTTGAACAGATGATGAAACAGTTCGGCATCACCGATGAAAACCTTGCCACCATGGAGGACCGTTTTGCAAGCATGATGAGCGAGGAGGGCATGGAAGAACTGATGAAATCCATGCGGGGGCTTTCGCCGGAAGATATGGCCTCAGAGGCCGAGGACGCCGATGATTTTACGCCGGGGGGCAGCCCCAGCATGCCCTTTTTATTCGGGGGCAAAGAAGAGAAAAAAGAGGAGCAGCCCAAGGGTAAGCGTCCTGTAAAAAACAGGAAGTATCTGGACGCCTATTGCGAAAATCTGACTGAGAAAGCCCGCAAAGGCCAGCTTGACCGTATTATCGGCCGCGACCGTGAGATATACCGTACCATACAGATCTTGTGCCGCCGGCAAAAAAACAATCCCTGCCTGATAGGTGAGGCGGGCGTTGGAAAGACTGCCATCGCCGAAGGCATCGCCCTGCGCATCGCCGAAGAAAACGTGCCGGCCAGGCTGCGGGACAAAGAGATCCATCTGCTGGATTTGACGGCGCTGGTAGCGGGGACGCAGTTCAGAGGCCAATTTGAAAGCCGGGTGAAAGGCCTGGTGAGTGAAGTGAAGGCGCTGGGCAACGTGATTTTATTTATAGATGAGATCCATAATATCACCGGTGCGGGCGATTCAGAAGGGGCTATGAACGCGGCCAATATTTTAAAACCCGCCCTCTCACGCGGGGAGATACAGGTGATCGGCGCAACCACCTTTGCGGAATACCGTAAATATATTGAGAAGGATCAGGCGCTGGAACGGCGTTTCCAGCCGGTGAAGGTAGAGGAACCCTCTATTGAGGACACGGTGGCGGTGATAGAGGGCGTAAAAGAATATTATGAGAAGCACCATTATGTTAAAGTAAACGCCGATATCGTGCGGATGGCCGTCTCCCTCAGCGAGCGGTATATCAACGACCGTTTTCTGCCCGACAAAGCCATCGACCTGTTGGATGAAGCCTGCGCCTGCTGTAGTTTGCGTCACGCCGAGATCACCGAATATGTAGAGGCGGAAAAGAAAAGAAAAGCGCTGGAAGAAAAAGAAGCCGAGCTGGAAAACGAGAAAGAAATCGATTACGAACAGCTGGCTGCGGTGAAAAGCGAATTGGCCAAATT
>JAUNTE010000390.1 GCA_030538855.1 Oscillospiraceae bacterium | reverse complement strand
GACCTGATGGCCATCATTGGCGAGGAAGAAACCGAGGAAACCCCCGCCGTTTGCAGTTGTGCGGATAAATGCTTTGCCGGACACGTCAACACCGCCTGCCCTGTCTGTGCGGTAAACATGAGCGAGTGCGCGGGCAAGGAGGCCGAGCCGGAGCCGGTGGAGGACGAGCCGCCAACAGAGGAAAGCGGCGGCATGGGCGGCGTTCTCCTTGTGGTGCTGCTGCTTGCCGCAGGAGGCGGCGGGGCGTTCTACTATTTTAAGGTTTTGAAACCGAAGCAGGACGCGGCAAAGGGCAATTCCGACCTTGACGATTACGATTTTGACGACGAGGACGAGGAAGCAGAGGAAGAAGAAACCTATCTTGACGACGAACAGGAGGACGAGGAAGAATGAAGTTAGTGATTGCAGAAAAGCCCAGTGTTGCGGCGGCGATTGCCGCCGTACTGGGCGCGACAGAAAAGAAAAGCGGCAGCTATGAGGGCAGCGGCTATCTCGTTTCGTGGTGTATCGGACACCTGATCAGCTTTGCCGACGCAGCGGCCTACCATGAGAAATACCGCAAATGGAACTATGAGGATTTACCCATTTTGCCGCAGGAATGGCAGTACATGGTTGCAGGCGGCAAGGAACAGCAGTTTGAAACCGTCAAGGGCTTCATGCACCGGGCGGACGTGACGGAGGTTGTCAACGCCTGTGACGCAGGGCGCGAGGGGGAACTCATTTTCCGCTTTGTCTATGAACAGGCCGGGTGTAAAAAGCCCATCTTGCGCCTTTGGATTAGCAGCATGGAAGAAAGCGCAATCCGGCAGGGCTTTGAAAATCTGAAAGACGGGCAGCTTTACGAAAACCTGTATCAATCCGCCCTTTGCAGGGCAAAAGCGGACTGGCTGATCGGCATTAACGCCACCCGCCTTTTCTCTATCCTCTATCACAGGACGCTGAACGTGGGGCGGGTGCAAACCCCCACCCTCGATATGCTTGTGAAGCGCGACTATGCCATCAGCAGCTTCAAGAAAGAAAAGTATCACATCGTCCGGCTGAACTTGGGCGGCTTTGCTGCCCTCTCCGACAGGCAGGAGGACGAAGCAGCGGCGGCGCAGATGAAAGCGGCCTGTGAGCAATCGCAGGCCGTTTGTACGTCTATCACACGCGAGAAAAAGAGCGTTGCCCCGCCGAAGCTGTTTGACCTGACCGCCTTACAGCGGGAGGCAAACCGCCTGTTCTCCTTTACGGCGAAGCAGACCCTTGACTACGCGCAGGGGCTTTATGAAAAGAGGCTTTTGACCTACCCCCGTACCGACAGCAGATTTATCACGTCCGATATGCAGGACAGCACCGAAAAGCTGATTACCGGGCTTTGCGGTATGCTGCCTTTTATGCAGGGCGTTTCCTTTGCCGCAGACCTTGACCGCATTACCGACAACGGCAAAGTGACCGACCATCACGCCATCTTACCCACAGGGGAGTTTGTGAAAAAAGGCTTTGATACGCTGACCGAGGGGGAAAAGAAAATCCTTTCCCTTGTGTGCTGCAAGCTGCTTTGCGCCGTTGCCCTGCCCTATGAATATGAAGCAATTACGGCGGTATTCGATTGCGGCGGCGATACCTTTACCGCAAAGGGGCGCACCACCATTACCGAGGGTTGGCGGCAGCTTGACCGCCTGTTCCGTCTGACCTTAAAGGCGCAGCCGGAGGACGAAGAAGCCGAGCCGGAGGAAGCCGCCTTGCCGGAGCTGTCCGAGGGGCAGATTTTTTCCAACCTGCAGGCCGAGCTTACCGACCACTATACGAAGCCCCCGGCAGCCTTTACGGAAGATACCCTGCTGTCCGCTATGGAACGTGCTGGGGCGGAGGAAACGCCACAGGACGCAGAG
>JAUNTE010000389.1 GCA_030538855.1 Oscillospiraceae bacterium | reverse complement strand
CTCCTGCGGCGGTTTTAAAACGGCCCGGTAAAAAACCGGGCCGCAGGTTTATTCAGCTTCTTCGTCGGGGTTCTCGGGCGTTGATACGGCGCCCGTATGGCCGCCTTCTATCGCAAGGTAGCCGGTGGCGTCCCCCGCGTCTACCGAGAGGACAGGCCGGTAGGTTTGGGCGGAAAGCCCGGTGAAGGTGCATTCATACGTTCCCCCGTCGGCAGGGATATAATAAGAACCCACATACGTCATGGACGTGCCGTCGCTCTGCCATAGGGCAATCGTGTATTCGTCGGCGTATTTGCTGGAGTTGGTAAGCTGAAAAAGAAAAGTAAGGCTGTCGCCGTCCGGCGTGACCAGCGGAAAACGCTGTGAAAAAATACCGCTTATTTTAAAGACGGTGGTGGAAGCATCGACCCCAAATATCTGGTAATCGTCGTCGGTAATCAGCGCCGGGTCAACAGCCGGCATGGTGCGGGTGCTGGCCGCAGCGACATTCTTTTCCGCATCGGTGGCTTCGTCCTCGTCTTCATGGGCGCCGCAGCCCGAGAAGAGGGACAGGCACAGGAGAAGCGCCAGCAAAAGCGCGGCGGTTTTTTTCATATCGAGTTCTTCCTTTCGCTTATAAAACGCTGCGCCGCGCAAAAAAGCGCGAAGCAGATACTAATAGATAAAGTATAGTAAATGCGGGGCGGCGTGTCAACACCGGGCGGGGCAATACGGCGCTGCCGCAAATAAAGTGGTATTGCCCTTGGGCGCTTTTTGAAAATATGCCTGAGAGCTGCAGGCTGATCCGGTAAAACAAATTTGGCGGCCTGAAAGATTTGCTTTATAGATGAAGATGACGAAGCTGTGTGAAAACGGCATTCCCGCAGGGCGACGGGCGGGTGTTTTCATAGGTGGAAGACCTCCCGTAAAAAACTATCGCCCGGTATCCGCTGAACAGCCTGAAGACCGCCGCGTTTGTATTGAAAGGGGAAAAGCCGCATTAACGCGCTTACCGTATTTACTGTATAGAAGAAACTACAAGAGGTCTCTCTTTTTATTTATCAGTTTATCGGGCGGCCATTTATATAAAAACGGTCGCGCCGGGTCATCTGGCTGAATAAGTGGGGGCCGGCCAGATACAGGGATAGTTCTGCGGCAGGGCGGCCGTATCGTCCTGCTTGCATTTTTCACAAAATCTGCTAAAATATGTATGCATGAAAAAAAGCGCGTCTTCGACGCATTTTTCAAAGCAGAGTAGAGACCAGCGCGTTAAGTGCCTGCCGGACGGGGAGTTGCCGGCGGGACGAAAAGAGATCTTGCGGTGCTGGTTTCGCATCCCGCTGCTGCATACCGTGAGCTTTGACTCCTCTATGTGGCAACAACACATAGAGGAGGTTTATTTATGTCCAAAATAAGAGATCAGCTGCGCGATTCTGCCGCGCAGCTGAAAAGCCCGCGGGCGCTTGCGCTGACAGCGCTGTTTATTGCGCTCAACATCGCCATGGATGCGCTGAACCTGCGCATCCAGCTCACGCCTGATTTGCGTATTGGCTTTGGCTTTTTGACCAGCGCCATGGTGGGGATGCTGTTTGGGCCGGTGGTAGCCATGACGGCGGGCGCGGCAACGGATATTTTAGGGTGGCTGGTAAACACCGGCGGGGGAGCGTATTTTCCCGGTTTTACCCTGACGGCGATATTGGCAGGGCTGATTTGGGGGCTGTTTCTTTATCAGCGGCCGCTGAAATGGTGGCGCTGCCTTGGGGCGAAGCTGGTCATCAATGTGTTTTTAAATATTTTTCTCAACAGTGTATGGATGCATATTTATTACGGCAAAGCCATGATCGTGGCCGATCTGCCGCTGCGCATCGGCAAAAACCTATTACTGCTGCCGGTTG
>JAUNTE010000388.1 GCA_030538855.1 Oscillospiraceae bacterium | reverse complement strand
GAGGCAAAGATTTTCATTAAATTTTTCTTAAATCAGAACGAGGCGCAGTAACTTAGCCTCATCAATATATTGCTTTTAAATTAGCTTTGTGGCAAAGGCGTCAGTATTATAACGTTAACTTGCAAGAATAGAAAATAACTTAATTAAATAATAGTTAGGAGCATGGTTAATGATTACAGGAGAAATCCGAAATAAGATAGATAAAATTTGGACGGATATGTGGGCGGGAGGTATCACCAACCCGCTTACCGTTATTGAACAACTTACATATTTAATGTTTATCCGTTCCTTGGACGAAAAGGACTCAGAAGCTGAACGGTTTGAAGCCATCAGCGGCGAGAAAATGACTAAGATTTTCCCATCGGATGCCGAAGGACAGGCAATGCGTTGGAGCAAATTTAAAAATCGCGACCCTCGTGAAATTTATGAAATTGTTGGGCAAAAGGTATTCCCCTTTATCAAAGCCATTGGTGATGATAGAACCGAGGAGCAAACTGCCTTTTCCCGCTACATGAAAGATGCCATGTTCCTATTTCCCGAAGGAAAAAAGCAGCTTTTGCAAAAAGTTGTCACTGCATTGGATGAGTTGTATGAGCATGATATCAAAGACAAAGATATGCTGGGCGACCTTTACGAGTATATGTTGGGTAAACTGGCTACTGCCGGACAAAATGGACAGTTCCGCACCCCGAAACACATTCGTGAAATGATGGTGGCGCTTGTCGCGCCTACTCCAGATGACCATATCTGTGACCCTGCCTGCGGCACAGCGGGTTTTTTGGTGTCCTCTGCGGAATATATTCGTAAGCATTATGAGAGCGATATGACTACCGAACAGTGGGAACATTTTGCGGGCAAAGCTTTTACCGGTTTTGATTCCGACAATACCATGCTGCGTATTTCTGCCATGAACCTGATGCTCCACGCTATTACCAACCCTGATGTGGACTATAGGGACAGTATTTCCAAGCAAAACGAGATATCCTCACGCTATGACGTAATTTTAGCCAATCCGCCCTTTACCGGCACCGTGGATGCTGAAAGCATCAACGACAACCTAAAGGCAGTGTGTAACACCAAGAAGACAGAACTGCTGTTTTTGGCCCTCTTTATCCGTATGCTGAAAAAAGGTGGACGCTGTGCCTGTATCGTTCCGGATGGGGTGCTGTTTGGTACCTCCAAGGCGCATATTGCCATCCGCAAGGAGTTGGTGGAAAACCATCACCTGCGGGCAGTGGTGTCTATGCCCAGCGGCGTGTTTAAGCCTTATGCAGGGGTTTCAACCGCCGTGCTGGTATTTACCAAAACCGGAGCAGGCGGCACCGATAAGGTTTGGTTTTATGACATGAAAGCAGACGGCTACTCACTGGATGATAAGCGCAGCGAAACTGCCGATAACGATATCCCTGATATTCTTGCGCGATTTGCAAACTTGGAGGGAGAGGCGGACCGGGCAAGAACCGAACAGAGCTTTTTTGTGAGTAAAGAAGAAATTGCCGACAATAAATACGATCTCTCCATCAACCGTTATAAAGAAGTGGTGTATGAGAAGGTGGTATATGATGCGCCTTCTGTAATTTTGGATAGGCTTGCCGCACTGAACGCAGACATCGCCGCCAAAACCGAGGAATTGCGGGGGCGGATTGATGGGTAAGTGGGAGATGGTGAGGTTAGAGGAAGTGTGTGAAGTAGTTTCCGGCACTACTCCAAAAAGTAATGTTGAAAAGTATTGGAACGGAACACAAAATTGGGTGACGCCTGCTGAATTGAGGGAAGATAGAGTTGAAATCACTGAAACCGACAGAAAAATTACAGATTTGGCTATTAAAGAGAGCCGCTTAAAACCGTTTCCTGCTGGTACAGTTCTTTTATCCTCAAG
>JAUNTE010000067.1 GCA_030538855.1 Oscillospiraceae bacterium | reverse complement strand
TCGCAGCTGTTTTCATCGTTTTTCTCTGCGGTTTACCATACAGGTCTTATATTCTATGATCCTATTGCCCCAACCGCTTCTTTTTCCGGTTATTGATAACCACTTGTTTTCCGGCTTTTTCTTTTTTCTGCCGAACAGTTTTTGTTGGCCGCTATATAAAATATAAAAAAGGGAGGCCGTCAAATGGCCTCCCCTGCTTTAAACTCTGCTTATTCCTCTGTTTCCTCAGCGTCTTCGGCTTCTGCATCTTCAGCAGGTTCCTGAAGCGCCTTCATTGAAAGACTGATACGTTTGTTGTCAAAATCAACGCCGATCAGCTTCACAGTCACTTCCTGCCCAACACTGAGCACGTCCGAAACCTTTTCTACACGGTCGCGGCTGATTTCAGAGATATGCACCAGGCCGTCGATGCCCGGCAGAATACGTACAAACGCGCCAAATTTGGTGATGGACACCACCGGAGCGGTAAATACCGTGCCAATGGGATATTCCGCCTTAAACTTGGCCCACGGGTCGTCCTCAGCCTTTTTGAAGCCCAACGAGACTTTTTTGTTCTCGGCGTCCAGGTCTTTTACATAAACTTCAACCTGGTCGCCCACGCTGACAACCTCGCTGGGGTGTTTGATACGGTTCCACGAGAGTTCAGAAATGTGCACTAAACCGTCAACGCCGCCGATATCAACAAAGGCGCCGTAGTTCATCAGGCTTTTTACCGTGCCGGTATAATGCTTGCCCACTTCTACCTCGGCCCAGAATTTCTCTTTCGCGGCGTCGGCTTCTGCAGACAACACAGCGCGTACTGACCCGATAACACGACGGCCAGAGCACTCGATAATTTTAATATTGATTTTTTTGCGCACCAAACCGCTGTAATCCTCGCCACGGCGCAGCGTTGCCTGAGAGGCGGGAATAAATACCTTCAGCCCTTTATAAAGCGCCACCAAACCGCCTTTTACAGCCTCTGTCACCAGCACTTCAAGCTCGGTGCCGTCTTCGCAGGCCTTCGCGGCCTCCTCCTGGCCTTTGCTGGCCTCCAGACGTTTTCTTGAAAGCTGCGTGGTACCCTCCTGGTCGTTGACCTTCATGACAACGAGGTCCAGCTCATCGCCCTTTTTCACCAGATCTTCCATTTTTGCAGAGGGGTCGTCGGTCATCTCGCTGATATGTACGATGCCGGTAGACTTCGCACCAATATCTACGATTGCCTCGCTGGGCGTGACACTGATGACAGTACCTCTGACCTCTTTGTTACGGTAGACAGGCGTATTGAAGGACTGTTCGAGCATCTCCCCGAAATTCATATTTTCTTCATGGTTTACCTCGCTCATCTTGCTGAGTACCTCCTCGATTATAGGCGACGGCGTAGACGCGCCCGCTGTTACTCCTGCCCGGTGCACGCCGCGGAACATCTCTTCTGTGAGTTCTTCCGCGGTCTCGGCCAAAACGGCCCTGGTGTGCTTCGCGGCAACAGCAAACAGCTTTTGGGTATTGGAAGAATGCCGTCCGCCAATCACGACCATCAGGTCGCATTCGCGTGAAAGTTCCTCCGCCTCTTGCTGCCGTGCCCAAGTTGCATTACATATTGTATCAAATATAGATGGATTTGTACACACTTTTTTTAAAAAGTCTCGGCATTCCAGCCATTTTTTTACTTCAAACGTGGTTTGGGCCACCACAATCACATCTTTTTGTACGTTTCGGGGCATCATCAGCCGCTTCAATTCCGCTAAATCCGCGAATACGAATACTTCGCCGCAGGTATGCCCCATGATGCCCTGCACTTCAGGATGGGAAGCATCTCCGGCAATCAGCAGGGTCTTTCCCTCATCTCCGCATTTCTGCGCGATTTTTTGTATTTTACGTACAAAGGGGCAGGTCGCGTCATGTACCGCAAACCCCTTTTGCCGCAGCGCCTCATAAACGGCGTGCGGCACGCCGTGGCTGCGGATGACGACCTCGCAGCCCTGTGGGATATCCTCAATGCTGCGGGCGGTAAACGCGCCTTTGCTTTCCAGGTCTGCAATACATTGCGGGTTATGGATGAGCGGGCCGAGCGTGGCCACCCTGCGGCCCTCTTTCAGCAAATCATAGGTGAGCTGCACCGCCCTGTCCACGCCAAAGCAAAAGCCGGCCGACTTCGCTTTAACAATATTCACGGTTTTCCTCCAGCAGCTTTTCCAATTCCGCAGTAACGCGGGCCTTGGCCCCCCGCAGTACGGCGGCGCTGTGTTCTTCTCCTGTAAGGCCCAGCTCTTCCAGCGGGATACATTTGCCAAATACCACGGTGGCCCGATGAAATACCCTCATTTTTCCTCCCCGGTAAATAATGCGCGCCGGCAAAATATCCGCCCCGGCCTGCTGCGCCACTACAAACGCGCCGCTTTTCAGCCGCTGCAGGCTGCCGTCTTTTGAGCGTGTCCCCTCAGGAAAAATCAATGCGGTGCGGCCGCCTTTCACCTCTGCGATCACTTTGTCGATGGTGCCCGTGTCACCTTTGCCCCGCCCGATGGGGATGACCCCCACATGCAGCAAAAACCAACGGGGAAAAGGCTTTTGAAAAAGCTCCTCTTTTGCCAAAATAATCATGCGTTTGCCCCAAAAACGGGCCAGGATGAGAAACACCGGGTCAATGGCCGAGAGATGGTTGCAGATAATGACCACCGGCCTGTCGCGGACGATATTCTCCCGGCCCACCACCTTGATGCGGAACGCCAGATGCCATACCAGCCACGCCAGAGGCACCATGATACAATAAAACATCTTTTTTCTCCTTTTTCGGCTTTTCTTCCGGTTCAGCCCAGCTTTTCGCGTATCGTGCGCAGCAGCAGCTGAAACGAGTCCTCCAGCTCCATCCCTGAGGTATCGATGCGCACCGCGTCCTCCGCCTGCTTCAGGGGCGCCGCGTCGCGGTGGCTGTCGTTGTAATCACGGCGGTTGATGTCGTCCAATACCGCCTCATAGGATACCTCCTGCCCTTTTTCGATCAATTCTTCATACCGCCGCCGCGCCCTTGTCTCTGCGCTGGCCGTAAGAAAAATTTTGATCGGCGCGTCCGGCAGCACCACCGTACCTATATCCCGGCCGTCCATCAGCACATTGTCGTTTTTCGCCATATCCCGCTGGGTATCCAGCAAAAAAGCGCGTACCGGCGGATGCGCCGAGACGGCTGAGGCTGCCATCGATACCGCTTCGGTGCGTATCAGCAGCGAGACGTCCTCTCCGTTGAGATACATGTGCTGTTCGCCGTCCAAAAATTTCAGCTGCATATGGATGTGCGGCAGCAGCGCCGACACTTGGCGCTCACTGGAGAGATCTGCCCCGTTGCGCAGGGCGTACAGGCCGATGGTGCGGTACATCGCCCCCGTATCCACATAAATGTATCCCAGCTCTCTTGCAAGCCGTTTTGCCAAAGTGCTTTTTCCCGCCCCGCTGGGCCCGTCTATCGCTATTGCAATCATATCGTTTATATCCGTCCTTTCCATTATTTCAGGCTGGTTCATCCTATTCGCCGCCGCGGCTGTATACTCTGCTTTTAAAAAATAATTTCAGCGCCCGCAGCAATTTTTTTAAAGATGGGTAGCCGCCGCGTAGGCGGTGCAAAACGCGATCTGTAAATTGTACCCGCCGGTATAAGCGTCCACATCCAGTATTTCACCTGCAAAATACAGCCCCGGCGCCAGCTTGCTCTGCATGGTTTTTGGCTCTATCTCACGCACCGAGACGCCCCCGGCGGTTATGACGGCGCGTTCCACCGGTTCTTTTCCTTTTATCTGAATAGTAAATGTCTTCAGCAGCGACGCCAACGCGGCCCTCTCCTGTTTTGTGATCTGGTTCACTTTACGCGTTGGGTCTATCCCCCATCTTTGTAAAAACACAGGGATGCTTTTGCGGGGCAGCAATTTCTCCAGAGCATGGCCCACGTCACGGTTGGCGAACATTTCAAAATCGCGCAAAATGCGCTTGTCGAGCTGCTGGCTGTCCAGCGCGGGCTTCCAATCTATCTGGGCCGTGTAAACGCGGCCGGGCTTTTCTTCCATATGGGCGCTGGCCGACAGCACCAGCGGCCCTGAAAGCCCAAAATGCGTAAATAAAAGTTCACCCTGCTCTTCAAAAACAGTTTTACCGTTCGCCAGCAGTTTTAACGTTACATTTTTCAGCGACAACCCCATCATCTGCCGGCACACGCCCTCCGCCGTCAGCGGTACCAGGCTGGGGGTCGGGGGGATGATGGTGTGCCCAAGCTTTTCAGCCATGCGGTAACCGTCGCCGGTAGAACCCGTGGCGGGATACGAGAGGCCGCCGGTGGCCAGCAGTACCGCGTCGCCGCGTACTATTTCTCCGTCCGTCAGCTTTACGCCGCAGACGGCACCGTTTTCCATTACGATGTCCGCCGCCTCGCCGTGTTTCAAAACCGCCTTTTGCGCATACCGCTGCAAAGCCGCCCGAATATCGGCGGCCTTATCGCTTTGCGGAAATACCCTGCGGCCACGCTCCGTCTTGAGCGGAACACCCATCTCTTCAAAAAAGGCCATAACCTCTCTTGGCGGCAGCGCATAAAGGGCCGAGTATAAAAAGCGCGGATTGCGCCGCACATGCCGCAGAAACACCTCTTCATCGCAGTCGTTAGTGACGTTGCAGCGGCCCTTTCCGGTGAGAAGCAGCTTTTTCCCCGTCTCCTCCATATGCTCTATCACGGTGACGGCATGCCCTTCTCTGCACGCTGTTCCGGCGGCAAAAAGCCCCGCGGCCCCGCCGCCTATCACAATCAGTTCACGCATGCCTCCGCCTCTCTTTCACGAAACCGTTCTGGGGTAAAAGCTGTACATCGCCTCGTCCGTACAATGGATGCCGTCATAAAAGTCTGTATTTTTCAGCCCTAATTGAGACGGATCGTAAGAGCCGTAAACGTCGAAACCGTATTCTTCTCCCAAAGAGCGGTAAAAATCCTCTTCCGCCAGCAGCTGGTCGTAAACGCCCCCTGTTTTTTTCATATAGGCGTAAAAATCAGGATGAAAAGGCGACAGCAGCAGCGTCACCGCAACGTTCTGCTCTTTTAAATGGTCAAAAAACGCCCGAAGTTCCGTTTCCAGCACCGGGCTGTGTCCGTCAAACCCGCGGGCAAACTGCGGCATTCGCACCGTAAGATTATACGCCTGGCCGTCTTTTTCCTGCTGGGGGGCCTCACGGTACGCCCGGTTATAACAGTAGCTGCCGTCCGCGCGGCGCATGTCCAGTTCTCCATATTGCTCCAGCGTGGCCTGGGGTTTTGTTTTGCCCCCCTGCGCCAGCAGCGCGACGCCGCTTTGAAAATAAGCGGGCGATACCAGTTCCTCCAGCTTTTGCAGCGTCTTATCCTGCGCCGGATAAACCGGCAGCTCTCTTTGCTTCATAAACGCGGCGTATTCCTGCGTCCGGGCACGGCCATCCATGCTGCCTGTGGCGATATGCCAGCAGTCCGCCACCCATATCACCTTTTTTGGGGCCATCCCCTTTTCTTCCAGCAGCAGATACCACGACATCATATCCCGAATATCCGCGTTCGTGACCCCCGCGTTGATAAGGGTGGGGTCGCCGTCCAAGGCGCGGGTGATCTGCAGCGCGTGAGAAGAGCCCACCACCAGGGTATCGACAGGCTGGCTGTAGCGGGTGAGAAAATCAGTCATGAACTTCCGGTCGTCCATATTTTCCACGCCCTCGGCGTTTTGGCCCGACAGCAAAATATCCGTCACCGCTTTTTCGTAATTCGCCTGATAAAGATTTGCGGGGTCTGCCACAAGGTTTACGCCCACCAGCAAAACCGCCAAAGGCAAAAACCAAAGCAGCGCGCGGCACAGCCTGCCGCATTCACGCGCTTGCCGTTTCACGCTGCCGCCTCCTTTTTATCAAAATTGAAAATAGATGAACTGAGACGCAGTATACGTACCGCAAAAAAGCAGACATAACAGCATAGCGTAGCTGACGGCCAGTTTTTTAGGCCGCCCCAGCGTCATAAACCATTTTGCCGCAAACACGCCGCGCTTTTTTTCAAAATGCAGCACGCCCTCCATCAGCAGATAGGGTATCAGCAGCTGTACCGCGTTCCATAAACCGCCGCAGATGGTACGTATGGTATCCAGCAGCTGGGCGGGATGCAGCAAAACGCCCCACCCCTGCAGCAGGTGCCCAAAAATATAAAAGGCGTCCTGTACCGTAGCGGCCCTGAAAAAGATATAAGAAGCGCATACCATCCCAAACACAAGCGTCTGCTGCCAAAGCTGCCATGCCCTGCTTTTGGTGTTGACGCCCAGTTTTTTCAGCCACTTCTTCCGCGGCTTTTTCGTTATTTTCCCCACCGCCTGCAAAACGCCGTGCCACAGCCCCCACAGCACATAGGTCCAGCTGGCGCCGTGCCATAGCCCGCTTAAAAAAAACGTGATGATAAGCGAGGAATAGACTGGTGGATTTTTGATATATTTCCCGATGAGCGGCAGTTTTTGCGTCCACCCGCTCCATGCCAGAGGTTCAAAGATATAATCCTGCAGCCAAGACGAGAGGGAGATGTGCCACCGGCTCCAAAATTCGGCCAGTGTGCGGGAGCTGTAGGGCTGGCGAAAGTTCTGCATCAGGTCAAACCCCAGTATCTTGGCCGAACCTACGGCGATATCTGAATACCCTGAAAAATCGCAGTAGATCTGTACAGCGAACAGCACCGTTGCAATAACATAAGAGGGGCCGTCAAACAGGCCCACATTTTCAAACACACGGGTAACCATGATCCCAAGGCCGTCCGCCAGCACCACTTTTTTAAACATGCCCCACAGCATGCTGAACAGGCCCTCTTTCGCCCGCTCATATGAAAAGTCGTGTTTTTCTTTAAACTGAGGCAGCAGATTTTCCGCCCGCTCGATAGGCCCGGCCACCAGCTGCGGAAAAAAGCTGACAAATAAGGCGTACCGGATAAAGTTTCGCTCATGGGGTATTCTTTTTCGATAGACGTCGATGGAATATCCCAGCGCCTGAAAGGTATAAAAGCTGATACCCACCGGCAGCAGTACGTCGAACCGCGGCGGCTGATAGGCAACGCCGACCATCCCCAGCAGCCCGGCCATAGAATCCTGAAAAAAATTATAATATTTAAAAAAGAACAGGATGGCAAGGTTCAGACATATGCTGGCCGCCAGGGCCGCCTTGCGCCCGCGCGGGCTTTGCGCTTTTTCCAATAAAAAACCGCAGGCAAACGTGCTGACGGTCGAAATCAAAAGCAGGGACGCATACGCCGCATTCCAGCACATATAAAAATAATAACTGCACCCCAGCAGCCATAAAGCACGAAACTTTTGAGGCAAAACAAAATATAAAAAAACGCAGATAGGGAAAAAAATCAAAAACTGCGCCGAGTTGAACAGCATCTGTTTTCTCCCCTTTCCATTTTATGCGCAAAGACGGTATTATTATACGATTTTCTTCCCTAAAATGCAAATCTTCTTTTTACTTTTACAAATATGTTATAATGATAATATAAAAAATAGCCGGGAATGAAAAACGCTGCGGCTGAGATTCTAAGGTTTATTTTTTGTTGTTCCGCGACGCGCGCTTAGAAAAGCGCGCTGCTCTATAATAAAAAATAGCCGTAACGAAGCGCAGGCTATTTTAGGGTCATTCGCCCGGTTGCCGCTTTCGCGGCGAGAACGAGGCCATTAAGATCGCATATTTTTATTAAGCAGCAATAAAAATAGCCGCAGCGAAGCGCAGGCTATTTCGGAACCATTCACCCGGCCACCGCTTTAGCGGCGAGGATAAAAACCTTGAGATCGATCCGTTTTATTACACAGAAATAAAAAATACAGGAGGCGTTTATCATGCCAGAATGCGTCATCATCGGGGGCGGCCCCGCCGGTTTTTCGGCCGCAGTTGCCCTGCGCTCACGCAATAAGCAGGCGGCTGTATATACCGGGGGGCAAAGCGCCCTGGCAAAAGCGGCCCGTATCGATAATTTTGCCGGGGCTCCCGCCACCGGCGGCCAGGCGCTGCTGGACGCTTTTCGCAGCCATGCCATACGCAGCGGGGCCGACGTCGCCGACGCCCGAATCGCCAATATCCTGCCCTCAGGCGGTACTTTTCTCATAAATGCGGGCGGCGATATTATCGAGGCCTCCTGCGTCATCCTGGCGGTGGGCGCCGCAAAAGGCGCCGTGCTGCCGGGTGAGGACGAGCTTTTAGGGCGCGGCGTCAGCTACTGCGCCACCTGCGACGGCATGCTGTTTCGCGGTAAACGCTGCGTGGTTACCGGCCCGGCCGCCGACGCGGCGGCAGAGGCAAACTTTTTAGCCAGTCTCGGCGCCAGTGTCACCTTTGTCTCGCCCCGGCAGCCCTCCGTCCTTGACAGCGCCGTACATTATCTTTCCGGCGCTGTCAAAAGTATTATCGGCGGCGGCTATGTCACGGGCGTCAGTTTGTCCACCGGAGAAATGATACCCTGCGAAGGGGTATTTTTACTGCGGGACGCCATCGCGCCTGAAAAGCTGGTGCCCGGCCTTACGCTCAGCAAAGGGTATATCGAGGTAGACCGTCAAATGGCGACGAATATCCCCGGCATTTATGCTGCGGGCGATTGTACCGGCGCGCCGCTTCAGGTGGCGAAAGCCGTAGGGGAAGGCCATATCGCGGGGCTTTCCGCCGCCGCTTATCTTGATTCTCTTGGCTGATTTCAGTTTGTATACTCCGTCTGCCGTTCTGCTAAAAGTGTCTGTCCTATAAACATAGCCCCTTTTAAAAAACGTGTATACTTATAACAGAATCGGCCTGCGCCTCTGTCATATAGCCTCTGGCAACATATACGGGCCTGTAATGGTAAAGCAAGCACAACCTCCGCGCAAAAAGCAAAAATTTAAATCCGGGCGGCATGGCGCCATTTGCTCTTTTTCCGGTTTCAACCGAAAACACAGGCAGAGACGCCCCGGTCTACTGCCTTAAAACTTTTACTGCAACCCCTGCATGTTTTTATTACTGCGCAATAAAAACATTTGATCTCTATGGCCTCGTCCCCGCAGCTGTTGCGGCAACCGGGCGGATGGCCCAAAAACAGCCTCCGCTGCTCGGAGGCTGTTTTTTAAGTATGGCACTAAAGTATGTGGCGCTTGCTCAAAATGAAAAAATCTGTTTCATCTTCTATGTATGTCAGATAATGGAATAAAACTTGTAAGCCCTTACAATTTGGCAAAGCACGTTCCTGTTCCGATTAAACCGGTAATGTTTGTGAAAACATGGACATTTACGCATGATATAGCAACGATTGCTTTTACGAACACAACAAACATTGCACCCGAAGAAACAAAACGGTTACTTATAAAAGCGTATGCCGGTTTCAAATCATATCACAATAAAAACAAAAAGCCAAACGCGGAGCCGATAGGACACAGTATAAAAGCTGTGGCTATCGGCTCTTTTCCATGCTGAAAACCGCAGCACAAATGAACAAGATGAGCGGCATTGGTAAAAATAAATTGCATGAGCTTATAGAGAATCGTAAGTTTGCATATGTGCCAAATGGAAACCGCCGTTTGATTGCTACCGCTGCTGTTGAGAAATGGTATAAAAACGCAAAAATTCCCGTTTCCCTTTCTGCGGAAAGCAAGGGATGATAACGTATCATAATACAAACAATACAAGCTAGACAAACCAAAAGCAAACGCGACAATAATAGCGGACAGGACGACTGGGTACTGTCTACGACACAAACATAAAATACACCGCGCCGAAAAGCTGCCTTAACAAATGGGTGGAAAGCTACGCACGGATAAATTTACGTCCGGCAACCCATGATAACTACAAACAGACAATTACACAATATATTAAAATTTAGAAATGC
>JAUNTE010000387.1 GCA_030538855.1 Oscillospiraceae bacterium | reverse complement strand
GGCAAAGCGGGTGGTGCTGGCGCGGGAGATGCCGCTGGAGGAGATTGCCCGGTTGCGGGACAAAACGCCGCCTGAGCTGGAGATAGAAGCATTTTGTCATGGCGCCATGTGCGTGAGCGTATCGGGAAGATGCCTGCTTAGCCGGTATATCAACGGCCGGGACGGTAACCGTGGGCAGTGCGCCCAGCCCTGCCGGTGGCAGTGGCAGCTGAGCCTTGCGGAGCAACCACAGCGAAAATTTGATATTGGCGAAGAGGAGCAGGGAAGTTATCTGCTGAACGCCGATGATCTATGTACCGCGCCTTTTATCGATAAATTGATAGAAGCGGGCGTAGACAGCCTGAAGATCGAAGGACGGGCAAAAAGTTTTTATTATGTGGCCAGTGTGGTTGCGGCCTACCGGCGGGCTTTAGATAGCTATACGGCTGCGCGGGGTGGGTATCAGTGCCCGGCAAAAACATTGGAGGAGCTGGAAAAATCCAGCCACCGCCGCTATTCACCCGGGTTTTATTTGGGGGAAGAAAAAGCCTTGCAGAATACGCAGAGCGCGCAATATCTGCGCGGCTGTGAAGTGACGGCCGTGGTGGAAAGCTGGAAGGACGCTGTGGCATGGTGTGTGCAGCGTGGAAAATACCGGCTGGGAGAACCGTTGGAGGCGCTGCTGCCCAATGGCGAAAACGTCGCTTTAGCGCCGGGGTGGATATATGACGATGAAAAACAGCGCTATACCCAAGAGACGCCCCGCGCCCTGATGCGCTTTTTGCTGCCGGTTTCGCAGCCCCTGCCGCCGGGGACGATTTTGCGCCGCCCGCTTTAAAATCGAGAACGGTGCTTTTTATAAAAATAGGGTTTGGACTTTTCGCAAACAGTACACGTCTGCAGGGCAAAATACGCAGGAAGCCTCAATGAAGCGTGTGTGTTTTTAATGCCGTGCCCTTCGCTGTTTTCAGAAAAAGACGGTGATTTTGATTTTTTAGATATCCACTGGCCGGACGGTGTAAAAACGAGACATAAATCTATGTGAAGTTTAATGAAATAAGGCTGACCGCCGCGTATAAAACAGCGCTGAAATCAGATAAGGCGATGTTCCGCGCCGGGGTGTTATGTGGAATGGTTTTGTTGATCTGAAGAGAGAACCGCTGCCATCAGTTCTCAAATAAAACTGCGAAAAAGGTTATCTTTAAAAAATAGATAGATGGCCGCGGGACGCTTGCGGCCTGTTGCAGAAAGCCCTTCACCGTATAACGGTGAAGGGCTTTTCAGCGGTATCAGAGGATTTTTATAATGCTGACAGAGGCGAGTTCACACTGGGCGGTGTCACAGGATACCGAGATAACCTTTGAAGAGGACAGACGCATAGTTGTCGATGCCTGCAATGTTAAAATCGTCTGCATGGTATAGCTCATATCAGGGTCTTGCGCTGAGCGGCGAATAGGAAGCACCGCAAGCGCGCCCTGTGCGGAATCTTGCTGCAGTTCAAACACGCTGTCGATTTCATTGCCCTGTGGAAAATAAAGCGTGCATAAGATATGATAAGTGCCGGGCCGGAAAATGGTGAACGCATCCACATCCAAATAATAATCTTGTGGGGGAAAAGCCTCTTGATAGGAGAAACGCAGCCCTCCAAACAACGCGGAATTGAAAAGCCTTTCGTTTTCATATAAAAAAGCGTAAGAACGAAAAGCAGGTTCTCCTTCGGGCCCCTGCGGCCCGGGGCAGCCGGTGGGGCCAGTCGGTCCGGGTTCGCCTTTAGGTCCCTGCGGGCCGGGGCATCCCATAGGTCCGGGGCAGCCGGTGGGGCCGGTAGGGCCAGGACAGCCCATGGGGCCTCTCGACCCGGGTTCGCCTTTAGGGCCCTGCGGGCCGGGGCACCCCATAGGCCCGGG
>JAUNTE010000386.1 GCA_030538855.1 Oscillospiraceae bacterium | reverse complement strand
CACTGGCAAGCTTTGCGTTTGACGCCGGGTTACTGACCACGCCTATTCCTTTTTTCCGGCAGATCTCGATATCCTCAGACGACAGATAGACCCCGTGAAAAACGCCCCCGCCATATTCAAACATCCCCATCCCGTCCAGATAGGCCAGCGGTGTTTTTCCGGTACGCGCTATACAGTCCGCTGTCTCTTTCTGCGTTTCAGAAAGATGGGTATACACCGGCGCTTTATATTTCTGTGCCAGCGCGGCGATTTGTAAAAGACGCTCTTTTCCCGTTGTATATTCCGCATGAAACCCCAGCTGATAACTGACAAGGGGATGAAACCGATTCAGCTCACAGTATTCTTCTTCCATCTGCGCAGGGCTTGAAGTAAAATCATTTACCTGTCCGCATAATACCGTACGAAAACCCATCTCCACCGCTGCCCGCGCCATCTCCCGCGGGAACAAATACATGTCAAAACAGGCCGTCACCCCACCGGCAAGGTACTCTAAAATGGCAAGACGCATAAAACAGGCCGCTTCCTCCGGTGTCAACCTGGCCTCCGCGGGAAAGACGGTTTTCTCCAGCCAGCTCTGTAAAGGCAGATCCTCCGCAGAGCCGCGCAAAAATGTCATGGCAGAATGCGTATGCGCATTTTTGAAACCCGGTAAGATCACGCCGCCCCGCGCGTCGATCTCGCGGTCAAACACCGGCGGGCAGCGTCCCGCCGGGTCTCCGGCCAAAAGGATGGCGCCGTCCTGCGTCCACAGTTCTCCGGCGGTAATCTCCTCATCCTTTTCAAAGGTGAGCAGCCGGGCGTTATACAGGCGGATGTTCATGCGTGTTCTCCTATCACAAAACCGCTTATCTTTTCTATGGCGTTTTCTATCACCTTTTCAAAACGGCCGGTGACCTGTCTTCCCATTTTTTGTACCTCGGCATGGTTGAGGGGAACCTCGGTCATACCACTGCCAAAATTCGTAAGGCATGAAACGCCGCACACCAGCATGCCTATATGGCGTGCCGCCACTGCTTCACAGGCCGTGCTCATCCCCACCGCATCCGCGCCTAACAAACGGCACATCCGCACTTCGGCGGGCGTCTCATATTGAGGGCCCGGCAACTGTATATAAACGCCTTCACGCAGGGGCATGCCCGTTTCTTCACCCGCCTGTAAAAATATTTTCCGCAGCCGGGCGTCATACACGTCGCTCATATCAGGAAAACGTTCTCCCCACTCGGGCACATTGGGCCCCCTCAGCGGTGATGGGATCATGGTGGCGATATGATCTCTTATCAGCATCAATTCACCCGGCTGAAACGCGGGGTTCAGGCAGCCCGCAGCGTTGGTAAGCAGCAATATCTCCGCCCCCATCATCGCCATCAGGCGCTGCGGCAAAACCACCTGTTCCATTGAGTATCCTTCATAATAGTGAACGCGCCCCTGCATCAGCACCACCGGCAGGTTGTGAATATGGGCGAAAAGGAACCGCCCCTTGTGTCCCGGTACGCCCGATGTAGGAAAGCCGGGGATATCCCGATAGTCTATCGACTGTTCCACTTTCAGCCGCTGCGCATAATCGCCCAGGCCAGACCCCAGCACCAACGCGATTTTTGGCTGAAAGGGCATTTTGCTCTCAATGCTCCGATAACAGGTCTCCAGCGTGCTTTTCACATCCATATTCTCCCCCAATTTCTTTTTTCTTTGCTTTTAGTATACCACGATGTGAAAAAAGTTTCCATCTGTACCAAAACATATTGCACAGTAAAAATACGCCGCATACGCCGATAGCCGGATAAATCAGCCCCAAAAGCGCGTCAAACGAATATCCGCTCAGCCCCAGCGCCAACGTCCCCAGCAGTAAAAGTACCACGCGCCTTTTCCCGCCATGCTCTTTTTTGCTGAAG
>JAUNTE010000385.1 GCA_030538855.1 Oscillospiraceae bacterium | reverse complement strand
ATTTGACCGCAAATTTTCTCTGAAATCCGCTTAAAATGCAGACAGAAAGCACCATTCCCAGGCTTGAAAGCCCCGGGATCACCGCAATCCCCTGCATGATGCCGATGACAATGCCGTTGCCGTACCCCACATCTTTTGGTATCCTGTGACCGTTTTCACCAAGATCCGACACCAGAAGCAAAATTCCCATGACAAAAAAACAGAGCGACGGAATAATCAGCGTCGTCTTTGAAAACAGAACCAGATTCCTCGCAACATACCCCACAGCGGTTGTAGAAATCGCTGTGAAAAACAGCAAAAGTGCAAATTTTCGATAATTGTTATGTACGATTTTTTTATACCGTTTCGCTTCATCCTGCTTTTTGTTGTAAAAAAAGATCTTTCCGTTACTCACAATATCTCCGCACATTCCCAGAAGCTCCAGAAAAATCTTTTTGATATCCCGGTGAAATGTCCAGAGCACAACAAGCATCGTACCTGCATGAAGCATAATCCAAAAAAGCAATCCTCCCTCCGTGTCAAGCTGAAACACATTTTGAAAGATCACCAGGTGTCCTGAGCTGGAAACCGGCAGAAACTCTGTGATTCCCTGTATGATTCCCATCCATATCGATTCCAACAGCGACATAGCTTCTTTTACTCCTCACTTTCCGTATACTTATTTCCTCTCCTGCAGCAAACATTCTGCCGCAGCACTCCTCTTCTTAGCACGTCTTGACATACTTCCAAGACAAATACGGAACCGCCATCAGCCGATGACAGCTCCGATTCTCATTGCATAGATAATTATTATATCACAGATCCTTCGGATGTACAAATCATTTCCTTTACTTTTCCGAGCGCCTCTTTGATTCCGCCCACCTCATTGATCAATCCCTCCCGGACAGCCTGCTCTCCGACCAGAATCGTTCCGAGATCTTTTGTGATCATTCCGGTGTCCATCATCAGCTCCTCCAGGCGTTCCCTTCCTGCGCTGCAATGTGCGGTGATAAAATGCAAAATCCGATCCTGCATCTGCTTAAAATAATCATACGTCTGCCTTGCTCCGATTACGATTCCACTCATGCGCACCGGATGAATTACCATCGTTCCTGTCTCCACAATGTACGAATAATCGGTCGAAACCGCAATCGGAATTCCGATCGAATGGCTTCCTCCCAGCACCAAAGAAACCGTCGGCTTGCTCAAAGACGCTATCATCTCCGCTATGGCAAGCCCTGCCTCGACATCGCCTCCTACTGTATTAAGCAAAATCAAAACGCCCTGGATCTCATCGTTGTCCTCAATTGCCGCAAGCTGCGGCAGGACGTGTTCATACTTTGTGGTTTTGCTGTTTGCCGGAAGACATTCATGCCCTTCAATCTCCCCGATTACACTCATCAGATGAATCCGATGCGGTAAAGTAAGCTGCCCGAAATCCTTGATCGCTTCACGCTCTTTCTCCTGTCTTTCTTCTTTTTGCATACGGAAAGTTCTCCTTCTCTTTTTTCTCAGTATGTCCTGTTTTTCCCCTTTTATCCGTTTTTTCTCTGTAAGACAGGAAAGGAGGAATGGTCCTTTTCCGAACACATTCCTCCTTTTTTCTTTATGATTGTCTCAAAAAATATTGTTTTTCCAGATCCTGCACCATTTTTATGTACTGCTCTTTACATTGCTGTGGTCTGCTCTGCTCAATCATCTGAATACACGGACGCAGATACGTTTCCCACACGCCGCGGTAAATTTCTTTTCTGTCTGCTCTTTGATTGATGTGCTTTACAATCGAAGGCGCCAGATCGTAATACTGCCGAATCACTTCTGCTCCGTCCGGCTGGCTCATCAGATAACCATCCCGATACTCGCGCAGCAAGGTCAGTTCATAGCAGTCGTCCGGCTTTCCAAACGTCTCACACAC
>JAUNTE010000384.1:1678-1895 GCA_030538855.1 Oscillospiraceae bacterium | reverse complement strand
CCCCAAAATCAAGCTGTTGTTGGCGCCCTGCATCCCGTCCGCCTTGGTCATCGGATAAACTGCGGCGGTACATACCGCGGCCCCGATCACATTGCACCACAGCATGGCGCCGCGCCGCTGCAAAGGAATCAGCACCGTGCTGAAAAACGCCGTGGCCGTAATCAAGTATCTAACCCAACACAACCGCCCGGGCCAAATACAAAAACGCCGGAAAAGC
>JAUNTE010000384.1:0-1668 GCA_030538855.1 Oscillospiraceae bacterium | reverse complement strand
ATATACGCCAGTATCTCACTGCCAAAAACCAAACGGAACGCCCACGGCCCCAGCCATTCTCCAAGGACGATCACCACAACGCCTATCCCGGCAATCGCCAAAAGAATACCAATCAGCATCCTGATGATCGCGCCAAAGTTTTCCTCTGTATAATGTTTGCTGATGATAGGAATGATGACGTACCATACCGATCCTGCCAAAGTCGTCATCACCACGACAACCATGGAAATCGAAGAATAATAGCCCAGCATTTCCTCTCCATATAACTTTTCAATAAAAAACCGAATAATAAACGTCATGTAGGGGGTAATCAAGGTCGCCAGCATCAGCGGCAGACAGGCCGACAGTATTTTTTTATTTCCCTGAAAAGAAACGCGCAGTGTTTTTCCGGCTTTCACACAGGGAAAGTCATAGCAAAGCACAATTGCCGCGTAAAGCAGCGCCATACAGCAAATGGCCCCGATCAGGCTTTTAAGCATCCATAAACAGCCGATAAAACCCAGCAGGGGCAAGATCCCTTTTAGGATATATGAAACCGCCATTTCTTTATATTTATCCAGCTTTTGAAAAATGGCAAAAAGATAATCCGTCAAAGATTCCAAAAGCTTGAATATCATATATGCCAGCGCGCAGACATAGGTATAAGCGTCAAAACCGCAAAAAAGGCTGACGATAAAAAAGCCCGCTATCGCAATCCCGGTCGTCCAGATACGCGCGCCCAGATATTGATGATTTGAAAACACATCATTGTAATCGCTGATTTGATAATTGCGCATTCCATACCGGGATATAAAGCCGAACACATTGGTGAAAGATACCACCAAAGAAAAAACGCCCGCGTCTTTATATCCGGTCAGCCGCACCACCACAACGGTCGTGATCCATTGAAAGAAAAAATAGGCAAAAGTACCTATCGTATTGTAAATTGTATTCTTAACCGTTTTATTCGCCTTATCGCCCATCATTTATTCTTTCTCTTTTCTCTCAGAAGGATGATAATATTCTACATGTTCCGGTTTTACAGCCTCGTCAAAATTCAGCCGTTCTTCCTCTATCGCATAAGGCTTTTTCATAACACGCGCGTTCACGCTCATCACATATTCTCCTACCAAACCGATAAAAAAGATCTGTACCGCGCCTAAAAAAAACATGCCGATCAGCAACGGCGCCATTCCCGCGCTGAAATTATCCCAAAAGATCAATTTCAGCACCAGATAAACACACCCTATCACCACGCTTACACCGGCGATCAGCGCACCCCCCAGCGTCGCCAAATGCAGCCCGGTTTTTGTATAGGTGGTAAAATTACGCATGGCATAATCAAACAGGCTCAAAAAGTTTTGGCTGGATTTCCCTTTTTTTCTTTTTGGCTGGTGAAAGCTTATCTTTTTCACCTTGTATCCGTATTCGGCCACCAACCCACGCAGCGTCGGGGTCGTATCCTGCAGTGAACGCATAATTTCAATAAAATCACGGTCATAAAGCGCAAATCCTGTAAAATGCTCTATCTGTTTTATAGAAGAGTTCATTTGAATCAGTTTATAATACAGCGATCTCATCCACCACATCAGTTTATTTTCTGAGCTGGATTCTTTTATTCCACAAACAATCTTATATCCTTGTTCCCATTCCTTTACAAATTGCGGTATCATTTCAGGTGGGTCCTGA
>JAUNTE010000066.1:5814-10005 GCA_030538855.1 Oscillospiraceae bacterium | reverse complement strand
AGCCGCAGCGGTTTTCACCCCTGCCGGTTTGTTTTGATTACCTTTAAACGGGTAAATTCTTCGCGTTCCCGCTCCTCCAAAACGCCTGAGATGAATTTAATGGCGTCCGTCTCGCGGGGTATGACGACGTTTTCAAGCATATTGGCCCGGCGCTGCGTTTTTTTGATTGCCGTCGCCAGCCGGTACACCCCGGTGTCCACCTCGGCCAGGCGCGCCGTCAGGCGCTTTACCTTTTCAAAGCAGAGCATGGCTTCATCCATCTGCCGGTCGGTGCCGGACAGGCCGTAATAGGGGCGCAGCTCTTTTTCGGCCAGATGCACCTCGGGCAGGCTGACGCCCATCACGCTGCGCGTTGTAAGGGTAAGCCCCGTCTCCAGCGGGGCGTATTCCGTACCGATGCGGTCCATCCCCAGCGTGACGCTGGCCCGCTGCAGGGCCGCATAGGCGCGGGTAAAGGTGTCGCCAATATCATTTTGCAGCGCGGCCGATTCGTCTATCATCTTCATCAGCTCGCGCATCAGCACATTACGCTTGCGGTCGAGAAGGTCGAACCCCAGCTTTGCCAGCGTCAGGTTCTTTTTGCTCTGCATCAAGTTTCCCTTGGTCGGAAATATCTGCTGCGCCATGCGGGCCCGCCCCCTTTCCAAAGGCCATCCAATCTTTACGGTAATGCTTTTCCAGCAGGTCGCCGTCCAGCCGTTCCAGCTCTTCTTTCGGCAGGATATTCAGCAGCTGCCAGCCAAGGTCCAGCGTCTCATCCATCGTCCGCTCCGTCTCGCCCTGCCCCAAAAACGTCTCTTCAAACCGGCGGCCAAATTCAAGATACAGCTTATCGGCGGCCGACAACTCCTCTTCTCCGATGACGCTGGCCAGGCTGCGCGCGTCGGCAACTTTGGCATAGCTGGCAAACAGCTGGTTGGATACCGGGGCATGGTCGGCCCGGGTATAGCCCTCGCCGATACCGTCCTTCATCAAACGCGATAAGCTGGGCAGCACGCTGACGGGCGGGTATATGCCCTGCTGGTCCAGGTATCTGTCCAGCACGATCTGTCCCTCGGTGATATAACCGGTCAAATCAGGTACCGGGTGGGTAATATCATCGTTGGGCATAGTCAAAATAGGCAGCTGGGTGACGCTGCCGGGCCGGTCTTTGATGATGCCCGCCCGCTCGTACAGGCTGGCAAGGTCTGAGTACAGATAACCGGGATAGCCTTTGCGCCCGGGTATCTCACCCTTTGAAGAAGAAAACTCACGCAGGGCCTCGGCATAACTCGTCATATCCGTCAGCACCACCAGCACATGCATCCCTTTTTCAAAGGCCAGATACTCGGCCGCCGTCAGCGCACAGCGCGGGGTGAGGATGCGTTCGATGATCGGGTCGGACGAGAGATTCAAAAACATGACGGTGCGTTCCAGCGCGCCGGATTCGTCAAAGCTGCGGCGAAAATAATTCGCCACGTCTTTGGTGACGCCCATCGCGCAGAACACCACACAGAAATTCTCTTTCTCAGCGCCGGATAATTTCGCCTGCCGGACGATCTGCGCCGCAAGGCGGTTATGGCTCATGCCGCTGCCTGAAAAAATAGGCAGCTTCTGCCCCCGTATCAGGGTAATCAACCCGTCGATAGACGAGATCCCGGTGCGGATATAATCGCGGGGATACCGGCGGCTGACCGGGTTGATAGGGCTGCCGTTGATATCCGCGAACGTCTCGGCGTATACCGGGCCAAGGCCGTCCAGCGGCTGTCCGGCGCCGTTGAATATCCGCCCCAATATCTCAGCCGCAAGGGCCAGCCGCATGGGGCGGCCTGTAAAGCGGGTACTTACCCCCTCAAGGCCAAGGCCGCTGCTGCCGCTGAACACCTGCACCAGCGCCCTGTCCCCCTCCAGCGCCACCACGCGGCCCAGACGCGGGCCCTGGGCGGTGCGCAGTTCGGCCATCTCTTCAAACGACGCCCCCGTCACCCCTTCCAGGGCCACCAGCGGGCCGCTGATCTCGCTCAGGCCCAAATATTCCAGTGCCATACGCGCCTCCTCAAAATGCTGTGCCGCCCAGCGCGCCGATCTCGGCAAACAGCGCGTCAAAAGCGGACAAATCGTCGTTGGGGATGTCATATTTCATGCGGCCCAGCTTTTCAAAAAGGCCGCTCTCGATCAGCTTTGACAGCGGCGCGCCGTCCGCCACAAGGCCGCCCGCCTTATCCCACAGGGCGAGGATGGCCTTCATCATCAAAAACTGCTTTTTCAGCGGCACATAGGTGTCGTTTGCGTGGTAGGCGTTTTGCTGCAAAAAGCCCGCGCGCACGGCTTTCGCCGTCTCCAGCGTCAGTTTCTGTGAATCGGGCAAAACGTCTGAACCAATGAGCCGTACGATCTCTAAAAGCCGGGTCTCTTCGGTCAAAATAGAGATGATGCGGCCGCGCATACGGCAGAAATCAGGGTCTACCTCCCGCTCAAACCAGGGGTCAAGGTCCTGATAATATTCTGAATAGCTCTGGTTCCAGTTGATGGCGGGATAGTGCCGCGCATAGGCCAGCGCCTTGTCCAAAGCCAAAAAGCACCGCACAAACCGCTTGGTGTTCTGTGTCACAGGCTCTGAAAAATCTGACCCCTGCGGGCTCACCGCGCCGATGAGAGTGATGGAGCCCTGGCTGCCGTTCAAATTCTCGGTACAGCCGGCCCTCTCGTAAAATTCGGCCAGACGGCTGGGCAGGTAGGCGGGGTAACCCTCCTCGGCGGGCATTTCCTCCAGCCTGCCTGAGATCTCGCGCAGCGCCTCGGCCCAGCGCGAGGTGGAATCGGCCATCATCGCCACGTCGTACCCCATATCGCGGTAGTATTCCGCCAGTGTGACGCCGGTATAGATCGACGCCTCGCGCGCGGCCACCGGCATATTGCTGGTATTGGCGATCAGCACCGTCCGCTCGGTCATGGGCAGGCCGGTGCGCGGGTCCTTCAAATCGCTGAACTCCTCCAGCACCTGGGTCATCTCGTTGCCGCGCTCTCCACAGCCCACATAGACGATAATATCCGCGTCGCACCATTTTGCCAGCTGGTGCTGGGTCATGGTTTTTCCGGTGCCGAAACCGCCGGGTATGGCGGCCGCGCCCCCTTTCGCAATGGGAAACAGCGCGTCGATGACCCGCTGCCCAGTGATAAGCGGCCGCTCAATGGGCTTGCGCACCCGGGCAGGCCGCGGCGTGCGGATGGGCCACCGCTGGCGCAGGGTCAGCGTTTTTTCGGTGCCGTCTTTGGTGCGCACCCGGCAGATGGGGTCAGCTACCGTATAGGGCCCGTCCTGCGCCGCCCACACCACCTCGCCGCTCACATCGGGCGGGGCCATGCTTTTATGGAGGATACCGGCTGTCTCGGGGCAGGTGGCAATCACGTCGCCGCCTTTTATGTCCTGCCCCTTTTTTACCGTTACCGTCACATCAAACTGCCGCTTTTCATCCAAACTTGGCAGCGAGACGCCGGTGGCGATGGTAGGGCCGCTTTTCTGCGCGATATCGCGCAGCGGGCGCTCGATCCCGTCAAAAATGCCCCGCAAAATGCCCGGCCCCAGTTCAGCCGTCAGCGGCAGGCCAGCCGGTACCACCGGTTCGCCCACCCGAAGGCCGGTGGTCTCCTCATATACCTGTATCGTGGTGGCGGCGCGGCTGACGGCGATCACCTCGCCCACCAGCCGTTTTTCGCCCACATACACCAGTTCCATCATCGAAAAACTGCGGCTGTCCTTCACCTTTACCACAGGCCCGTTGATGGAATAGATCACATCCTTATTTTCACTCAATGCCTACACCTCGCTCTGCGCCCAAAAGCGCCGTTTTAGAAAAACAGCCCGCTTTGGGCGGCAAACGCCTCTTTTTCTGCGCGCAGGGCCGCGTCAAAGGTCTCGTTCTGCATCACCGCGCCCGCCTGCAGGCGAAACCCGCCCAGTACGATCTCCGCGTCCTCGCACACCTCGCAGGCCGGAAACGCGCTTTGCAGCGCTTCGGCCAGCGCCATATCCCGGTGTGAGAGGCAGATCTTTCCCCCCGCGGCTGTCATGCCGGGGTATTTTTTCAGCCTTTCGCATAAAAACGTCAGGTAAGCGGGGCTTTCACAAAACGCCTCCAGCCTTTTTTCCACCTCTGCAAAAAGCGCCTTTTCCAAAGCCGCGCGTTTTTCCAGCAGCCCGCGCCGGTTTTC
>JAUNTE010000066.1:0-5804 GCA_030538855.1 Oscillospiraceae bacterium | reverse complement strand
AAGCCGCCCGCGTGATACCGCCTGCCCGGCGCGCTTTTCGCTCTCCTGCTCAAACGCCCGCACGGTCTCCTCCAGGCCCTTGTCCTCGTTGCGGACGGCGGCGTCGGCGCTCTCTCTTGCCTCACGCAGCATTTCTTCAGCCTGTTTGCGGGCCTCACGCAGCACCCGCTGCTCAAACTCTTCATACTGGGCGTTTTCCATCCATTGTTCCACGGCGGTTCACCTCAAATCTTGATGCCGACGGCGTCGGCGATGCTGGCCCGTATCCCCGCGCCGGCGTCGTCGCCGCTGTGGCGGTCGGGCACCTCTACAAGCAGGGGCACGGGGCGGTTCAGCTTATAATCGTATACCAGCTCACGGTTCTCGGCGCACAGCTTGGGGGTCATCAGCACCACGGCCGTCTCAGGGTCGGCATACGCTTTTTCCAGCGCGGCGGCCGTCTCGGCCCTGGTGTGCGCCACCACGCCCTCGATACCGGCCAGCCGCAGGCCCGCCTGGGTGTCGATATTATCGCTGATAAGAAAATATTTCACGCCCGTCCCCTTCTCAGATCTTATTCAAAATCAAAATTGAGATCAGCATGCCGTACAGGGCAATGCCTTCGCCCAGCGCAACAAAGATCAGGCTTTTGCCGAAGGTCTTGGCGTCTTCGGTCAGCGCGCCGATAGCGGCCGGCGCGCCCGAGGCCACCGCTATGCCTGAGCCGATGCCCGCAAGGCCGGTGGAAAGAGCGGCCGCGATCAGCCCCAGCCCGTTAGAGCCCGAAGCCGTAGCCGCGGCCTGCGCCGTCTCGGCGGCAAAAGCCGTCGGGGCCAGACAGCACACCGTCAGCGCCGCGCCAAGGACGAACAGCAGGCGGATAAAACTTTTTTTACCGGTATTGGTTTTCATGATATTTCCTCCCTATTCAAATCATGGTTCAGGCAGCCTCTCCGGGCGCCTGTTGTAACGTCAGGGGCGCGTAGGGTATCCCGTCCGCCTCATAAAAACGGCTGAACATCTCATAATATTCCAGCCTCAAAACCTGGATGGCCACAAACAGCCCCTCCAGGCACATGACAAAGACGTTGCCCACCGCCATCACCAGCCAATAGGCGGCGCTGCCCTGGGCCGTCATGGCCGCCAGCGTGAACACCACGCTCATCATGCCGGCGTGGGCCAGTACAAAACCGCCCACACGCAGAAAACTCATGGTGTTCGAGGCAAAGCTCAAAAGGGCGTCGAACATCTCAAAAAACCCGTTCAGCACCATACCGCCAAAGCCCTCCTCAGGCTTTTCTCCCCGCAGCAGGGCCGAAAGCGGCTCTGAAAAATAGATCAGCAGCCCCGGCGCCAGCACGCATAAAAGCACAAACGGCAGGCTGCCCACAAACGGCAGGGCGATATTGGCCATCATCTGCAGCACCAGCGCCGCCAGCGACAGATAAAACACCAGCCCCGCCAGCCCGCTGGCTGAAAACAGCGCACCGCCCACATCGCCCCGCCGCAGGCGGGTATAGACGCCCAGCAGGATGGAGACCACCAGAATGGCCACCCCCACGCCGATGGAAGCCACCAGCACAAAATCAATATTTTCCATGGGTGAAAGCGGCGCGTGGCCGCCCATGCCCAGCGCCTGATACAGGGGGGCAAGCGCGTGCTCAAACCCAAAGACGCTGCCGTATATCAGGCCGAAAAACACGCTGGACACACTGCACCGCGCCAGGATATTTCCCACCGCCAGATGTTTTTTGCGGTACATAAAAAAGTAGCCCACAAGCCCCAGCAGTATGCCCTGCCCCACGTCGCCGAACATGATGCCGAACAGTAAAGAATACGTCAGGGCCACAAAATTGGTGGGGTCAAACTGTCCGTAGGCGGGCAGCCCATACATCGAAACATACATTTCAAACGGACGGGTAAACCAGTTGTTTTTCAGCTTTACCGGGGGTTTGGCGCTTTTTTTCGGCGGTTCGCCCGCTTTTACCTTTACGCCGTCCAGCCCTTCCACGGCTTTTTGCAGGGCGGGCCAATCCTCCTGCGGCACATAGCCGCTGATCAAAAAGGTCGTCCGCAGGATGACGGCGTACTGCCGCATGCCGTATACCCGGTCGTTCTCGGCCAGCCATGCCGCCATCAGCCGCAGCCGGGCGGCCTCCTGCCCGCTCACCGCCCCGGCGCCGCTCTCCAGCTCTTTTTCCTCCGCCTTCAGCTGCGCCAGCTTTTTCTCGATATTCTCCAGCGCTTCCTCCGGCGTGCCCTGCACAAATTCCGGCACCCATACCCGCTCAAAATACAGGCTTTCAAAAATAGCGTCCGTCTCGGCGGCCTCGTCGGCAGGGGTAAAATAAACGCCCCAATAGTAATTGCCGTCAAAATCGTAATACATAAAATTGAAATCCTTGTCCTCATAATAGGCAAGGCGGGGGTAGCTCTCCTTTGGCAGGCGGCCAAAGCGCACTTTGAGATATTTTACCGAGAACAGCTCGTTCAGGGTGGCCCCCAGGCCAAAAAGATGTTTGACCTGTCCCGCCGCCTGTTCATACATATGGATGGACGCGGTCAGCTCGCTCTTTTTTTTGGTGAGCTGGGCGGCGCGGCCGCGCAGCTCCTCCACCGTCTCTTTTACCTCTTCCAGTAAAAAATCTTCCGTTTTATCAGGCAGGGCGCCGCCCCTCCCCAACTCCTCCAGGGTGCTCATGGCCGCCGTATACAGCGGCTCATAGGGGTTGTCCTGTAAGTTCTGCTCCTGCGGGGGCACGCTTTCGGTATCCGGGTGGAAGGTACCCAACTGCGCAAGCAGCCGCAGCGTGGCCTGTGTTTTATCGCTGGGGCCGTACAGGCTGACGGGTCTCATTTTACTCATACCCACGGCAGTATCTCCTCCCTTCAATAAATGATGAATCGCTCGATCTGTTCGGGGGCAAGCCCATAGCGTACGCCCTCGATGATATGGATGATATTGCGCTCCTGCTGCTGTTCTATGGCCAATGCCGCCGTCAGCGCCGCGTCCGGCGATACCGTGCTGCGCAAAAGACGCTGCGCCGCCGCCAGATATGCCTGTCCCCCCGGCGTCCCGTTTGGCGGGTCGGCCGGGCCATAGGCCCGGGCGGCGCGGGTATCCGCGTAAGCCGCCAGCAGGCCGGGCAGATCTTTCGCGCCGCAGAGCCGCCGCTTTGCTGCCGCCGACAGGTATTCGCCATAGGGCAGCAGCAGTTCCTCCAGCGGGGCGGGGGGTACCGCGTGGGGATAATAGGCCTTGAGGCGGTACAAAACGTCAAGATTTTCAACGTCCGCCTCCATGCAAAACAGCCTGCCCACCTCTTTTGCGTCATGAGGAGAAAGCGTTTTTTCCGCCAGTGCAAATACCGAGGCATAATACTGGCTTTTCAGCGTCCGCTCGGCCAAAAGCAGGTCAAATTCCTCCTGCCGTACCGACAAAACCGGCCCAAGGGTCTCAAAATAGGGCGTCCCCCTCACCACGTTCAGGCAGTCGGACAGGGTTTCGGCCCGTGCCAGCGCCAGCAGGTCAAAACGGGATCTTTTCATCAAAAACGCCGGCATCCGCGTGATGTACCGTTCCGCCCGTCCCACCGATACCAGCTGCAGCTTGGCCAACAGCTCCTCGGTCTCGCACTTCCAGATAAAATAGACGCCGAAACCTGGGCCGCCGAAATGATAGCGCATCAGTTCTTCATACTCATAAAAAACGCCGCTGCGCAGCAGTTCTTCCAATTGGCCCCGGTGGGGGGCGTCCTCTGATAAAGTAGCTAAAGTTTTACGAAAGCCCGGCATGGCCTTCAGGGCCTTTGCCACCTGCGGCACGCTGCTTTTGCGGGTGAGCTCGGCATATTTTTCAGGGGTAAGCCGTCTGGCAAAAACGGCCCGCGCCTTGGGTACGATGGCCAGCGCCTTATTATTGCTCATACGGCTCCTCCTTTTTTCTTTTTGCCCTTGCAAAATACGCCTGACCGGGGGGCTGGCCCAGCCCTTGCCCGCCGCTTTTTTCAGGCATTTTTACAGCGCGCTTTTCACCGTTCTCGTTCAATATGGGGGCAAGCTGTTTTTGCCCGTGCGCTGCACGTTTAGAAAAGCCCCTCATAAACTCACCGTACTGCCGGGAACCTCCGGTTTTTATTTATGCGCTGCGTGTGTAACAAAGCGCGCCCCGCCTAACAACCAAAAATAAATTTTAAAACCTCAGCCGCAGCATTTTTCACTTTCGGCTATTATTTATTGCGCAGCAATAAATAATATTTGATCCTGATGGTCTCGCCCTCGCAGCTATTGCGGCAACCGGGCGATTGGCCAAAAACAGCCTCCGCTTCGCTGCGGCTATTTTTCATTGTGCCGCAACGTCTTTCATTCTCGACTATTTTTTATTGTGCAGCAGCGCGCTTTCTTAAGCGCGCGTCGCGGAACAACAAAAAACAAACTTTAAAACCTCAGCCGCAGCGTTTTTCATTCTCGACTATTTTTTATTGCGCAGCAGCGCACTTTCTTAAGCGCGCGTCGCGGAACAACAAAAAATAAACTTTAGAACCTCAGCCGCAGCGTTTTTCATTCTCGACTATTTTTTATTGCCACTGCCCCAAAACCGCAGGGCATCTTCCCCACCGCAAGGGCCTCTCAGCACCGCCTGCAAAAAGCAGGGTGTATTTTCTGTTCGTTTCAGCGCCGTCCGTAAAGGGCGCCGCAGCCTTTTCCACCCTTGTTTCAGGCAACATTCAAGGCCACTCCGAAAGCGGGCGGCCACACGATCCCGGCTAAATTTCAAAGCCTGTCAGCAGTGTCTGCCGGGCGTTTCTTTCTCAGGCAAGGCTTGAAAAGCGCCTTTCTCTGCCCTGCCTCACCGCCGCGCCTTTGAACAGGGCCGCCGCTCTCTGGGGATATTTGTTTTTTTTGGGGGTCTTTGGGCGGTATGCCGCTTTTATTTCGCCACGGGGCTTTTTCTTCTGCGCACAGCCACAGCCTTTTAAAAGGGCCGGCGTCTCGCCGCAGGTTTCTGTGCTTAGTTAAAACAAAACGCTTTGCCCACGGGCCGCAAAAGCGCCCGGGGCAGGGGTGGGTCTATTTTTACGGCGGTCTCTTGTTTTAAAACTATTTTGCAGACGGCGCCCCGCCCGGGTAAGGGGCACAGCGTCTTCAGCCTTTTAAAAAGATGGCCTCTCCGGCCTTGTTTTTCGGCAAAGTCTCTTACGGCTTTAAAGCCGCCGCCTTTTCCAGCCTTTTCGGCCTCCCTCTCAACAGCAGCCCATTTATGGCGGCGGGGGCCTTTTCGCCCTGCTCACAGGGGCTGTCCCGCACACATTTCACATCAGGCCGGGCTGCGGGGCTGAAAAACAAGGCCCCGTATTTGCTATGTATGGCCCGGCAGCCCCGCTTTTTAAAGCGGCTGTGCTTCGGGCCTTGTTTTGAAAGCCTTCGTCATGGCGCGGTCAGCCGCGCGATGATTTCCTCTTCCCATCTCTCTCTATTGCGGTCAAACGCATTTTCCAGCGCCTGCTCTTTACCAGCGGCGGCAGCGGCCTCTTTTGAGAGCTGCGCCTCCAGCGCCGCCTCGGCTTTGGCGCGCGCCCCGGCCAATTTTTCCTCCCGAAGCGCAGCGGCTTTTTCCGCTGCCAGCCTGCGGCGTTCTTCCCCCTGCCGCAATATCTCCTGGCGCTCTTCTTCGGCTTTCTGCAGCATTGCCCGCGCCTCGCGGTCTATCCGAATGATCTCACTGATAGCACGTTCCATCCCACAGCCCCCTTTTGCACCTTTTTAGCTTTTCCTTATCATACACCCTTTTTCTCTTTTTTAAAAGAAGCAGGCAGACATTTCCT
>JAUNTE010000383.1 GCA_030538855.1 Oscillospiraceae bacterium | reverse complement strand
CGACCTGGGCACTGCACCCCGCCGCGGGGATATCAAATTCGACCGGGCGCTCAACGCCGTTGAGGTCGTCGTTCAGCCCGCAGCCCGCCTCTACAAATAAAGGGGCGGTGGCGCGGACGAGATTGAGCTGCGCGCGCAGATTTTCTTGAAAGGTATGCTTGATGATATCGATTGCTTTTTGCGTTTGATATAAATTGAGGCTGGGACGATACCCGGCCGGAACAGTTACATGTGACATAAAAGCGTCCCTTCCTTTTCTGGATTTGCAATTATTATAACAAAATGCGGCGCGGGCCGCAAGTTTTACCCAGTAAGGCGCGGTAAAGGGACAGCGGCAGGACAAAGACGCGCCATTTTTAAAACAGCGGTGAGGAAAAGCGCCGCGGCCGGGCCGTTAGATCATATAGAGATAGACGGCGAAAAAATGAAACAGGGTACCCAGCATGATAAACACGTGAAAGATTTCATGAAAGCCGAAGCCGTTTTTAAAATTCGGTTTTTTGAGCATATAGATGACGGCGCCGGCAGAATAGGCCACGCCGCCTGCGGCGATAAGCCCAAAGCAGGCCGCCGGCATACCGCGAAAGGCCTGCAGGTCAAAGATGATGGCCCAGCCCATCAGCAGGTAGACGGCGGTGTACAGCCAGCGGGGCGCGTTGAGCCAGCAGACCTTGATGAGGATGCCGCAGAGGGCCAGCCCCCACATGACGGCGGTAAACCATGCCCCGTGAGGAGGCTGCATGAAGCGAAGACAAATGGGGGTATAACTGCCCGCGATGAGAACGTAGATCATGGAATGATCGGCTTTTCTGAATCGTTCCAGCTTTTGCGGGCTGCAGTGTACATAATGATAGATGGCGCTGGCGTTGTACAGCGCCAGCATGGAAAAACCAAAAACAAGACAGGAGAAGAGGGTGACCGCCCCCGCGCCGCGTAAAAGACAGGAGGCAAAAAGAATAATGGTGCCCACCCCTGCCCCGACGGCGCCTAAAAAATGCGTCCAGCTGCTGATGGGGTCGCGGGCCTTTTTAAAACAATGCAACATAGTATCACCTCGTGTATGCTTTATGTAGTTATGATAACTGCATTATATAAATATTATATATTATTTTTAAGAAGGATACAACACGAAGCCTTGATTTTATAGCTGCATTATTGTAAACTTAGTGTGAACACAGGGAGGGCGAGTGATGGAAAAAGAATATTTTTATGAACTTTTACGGCAAAGCGTGCAGGATGCCGACATGCACCCGGACGAGCTGCCGGGGTTAGACCTTTATATGGACCAGATCATCACCTTGATGGAGGGAAAGCTGGCTTCAAATAAACGTTATGAAAGCGACAAGCTGCTGACAAAAACCATGATCAACAACTATTCAAAAGAGGGGCTGATCAAACCCATCAAAGGCAAAAAATACTCAAAAGAACATATTACCCAGATGCTTCTCATTTATTCGCTGAAGGGGACGCTTTCTATTCAGGAAATCAAAAGCTTTTTATATTGGGCGGAGGAATGCGGCGAAAAAATGACGCCGCAGGCGGTTACCGATGGTTATGAAAAGTTTTTGGAGGGGAAAGCTTATCAGCGCGAACTGCTGCCCGAACAGGTGCAGTGCATGCTGGAGGAAACCGGCTGCGACGTGACAAGCAAAGAGGGCGTGTTTCAGGCGGTGCTGGCGCTTTCAGCCATGAGCCAATATTTGAAAGTGATGGTGGAAAAGCTGCTGGACAGTGAAATTTTGCCCGCGAAAGAAGAAGCCGTACTGCCATGCGAGTGACGGTCATCCTCTGGCTTTTGTGGAATACGGCGGTTTTTGCCGTCTGTGGGGCCGATAAACGCCGCGCGCGGCTGAAAAAGCGCCGTGTGCCTGAAAAAAGCCTGCTTTTGATGGCCGCCGCTTTTGGCGCGGCGGGCCTTTGGCTTGGT
>JAUNTE010000382.1 GCA_030538855.1 Oscillospiraceae bacterium | reverse complement strand
TGCAAACGGCCCCATGCCGCGCCTATTCGGTGCGGCATGGGGCCTGATTTTTTTATAAGACACGCAGCTATGCTTTCTCAATCGCCTTGCGCGTTGCCATCGGCATCATAGATCGTTTTGCTCTGGCCGTTGAAATCCCCCAGAATGCCGATATAGCTGGGGCCGGGGTTTACCACAAGCTCGGTGCCGTCGGCCGCAAAAATTTTAAGCGGATCACGCACATCGCCCTTGGTCCATGTGATTTTTTCCCAGCCGCCCTGCGTGAGATACACGCCGTCGCCGCCGGAAAGATCGTAATCGCGGGTCGCATTATCATCTTTTACGCCGGTGGCAGCTTTCAGCAAAAACACATTGCGGAACTTTACGGGTTCGCCGGTAACGGCATCCTGCTGATCGGCGCCGTTTGCGCCGGTGCGCAGATAGCGGCCGCTGAAATCATCGTAATGCAGCGTCACATCACAGCCGGTGCCGTAGTGGATGGTCACCTGCTGGGCCGTGCGGTCGCTGGGGTCGGGGCGCTGCTCGGTGCCAAAGCGGAACAGGCTGCGGGTGCCGCCCTCGGCGGAAAGGCCATACAGATCCAACCCGCTGCGGATCAGATCGGCCGTGGTGTACCAGCAGAATTCGTTGCCCATGGCTGCGCCGCGCTCACTGTCATAATCAAAGCAGGTGGTGCCGCAGTAATAGCCGTCAAGATCCTGATCCCCGAGTGTGTTGAGCAGGTTTGCGGCGTACACGGTTTTGTTGATCTGCAGATTGATGGCGTTCAGGGGCAGCGAGAACTGCAAAAACAGATCATCCCCCTTGGTCACCGGGCCCACCTTTTCCACGGCATCCACGGCCGGATACAGGCACATCATGGCCGTTTGCTGGCCGGTGGTCACCGCTTCGATCATCACCGAGGCCGCCCCTGCGCCCCACTGGCCCGCTGCGCTGGAATCCGCGTTCATCATAATGGCCACCGGGCGCTTGCCGCTGTACTGCAATTCAAAGCCCGTCAGCGGATCGGCTGTCAGCTGCTCGGTTTGCACCGCCGCGCTGTTTTGCTGCACCGGTGTGCTTTCCGCCTCCGAAACCGCTGCGCTGCTGCTTTGACCATCGGCTGTCTTGCTGCCGCAGCCGCTCAGCAGGGCCGCCCCCAAAGAAAGTGCCGCCGCTGCCGCCAGAATTTTTTTCATGCGTTTTACCTCGTTCAAAAAAAGCTGCATAAAGTGCAGGAAGCAGGACCCACAGCCCACGCTGCAGATCCTGCCCGCAAAATCTGTTTGTTCTGCCTTAGCCTGCCGATTCCGAGTAGATCAGCTCGGGCTCGGTACTTTCGCCTGCGGCGGTGTTGTCGGCGGGCTGATCTGCGCCGTCCGAAACATCCTCAGAATCCTCGCCGATCTCCACCTCGTTGTCCACCACCGTGTTGGCGGCAGGCTGGCCGACCGAGGTGGTGTTGGTGCCCTCAGCCGAAGAATAGCTGAAGCCCTTTTCGTACTCGTCCAGATCCACCACGCTCAGATAGCTTTTGCCCATGTTGACTTCCACCATCTCATCGCTGCACTGGCCGTTTTCGTCCAGATAATACAGGCGCAGGGCCTCCAGCGGGGTGCCCTTCTGCCAGTAGATCTTTTCGCACTTGCCGCCGGTGAAATAGAAGCCCACACCGCCAAAGTCATAGTCTACATACTGCAGATCCTTGGCTTCGTGGCCGGGATAGGTGTGAATATCCGTATACAGCACCATCAGGTTGGTGAACTTCAGGTTCTCATTGTTGTTTTCGTCCACGCTGTCACGCCACTGGCCGTCGGTGCCATAGTACTGCTGCATTTTGTAAAGCCCGGTGGATTCATCGTAGATAAAACGGGTTTTATAGCTGGCAGAATGGGTGATGGTCACCAAACCGGCCTCTTCGCCGTTCTCGATCACCCGGGGCTCATTGTTAAAGC
>JAUNTE010000381.1 GCA_030538855.1 Oscillospiraceae bacterium | reverse complement strand
AAATGAGTTGTTTGACATTTCCGCACGCTAACATGAGAATGGAAAAAGCAGAGTTGGGTTTGGCCGTCTTTGGTAAAGAAGACAGAGCAGTGGAGGGCGTTTTGATGTTTAATGAAATTTGTATTTATGAAGCAAAAATTGACAAACAGGATGAAATTGAAGCTCTGATGAAAGAGGTTGCAGAATTTTATCT
The DNA here is from genome assembly GCA_030538855.1 of Oscillospiraceae bacterium. Taxonomy (GTDB): domain Bacteria; phylum Bacillota; class Clostridia; order Oscillospirales; family Ruminococcaceae; genus JAUNTE01. The sequence goes on along the minus strand of JAUNTE010000381.1, from coordinate 1,745 downwards.
CTCGCAGCCCGGAGTTATTGATGTAAAGTATATCAAGCGTACCCACCGGCAAGAGGACTTTAATGCCGTGAAAGAGGGAACGCCGCCTATTCGCCTGACGAAATGGATAGGCAAAGTCACTTATATTTTGCATTGGACACTTGAAAATGAAGACGTTCATGCACAAGTGTCCAAGCTTGGATTGGAACAGTTTTATAAACGCTGGAATCGCTGTCTTACTACCATGCCTAAAATTCTGCTTGGTGAGAATATCGTGTAGGTATCTTCTTATGCTATCTGGTCGTTTTCAATAGTGGCAAGCAGCTTATTGAGGAATATTCTCAATCCCCTATGAACGCCTCTGACAGAGCAGCCATGCTCCTTTCAGGTGCTAAGGCAATGGGTCACTTACTTGTGGTTTAAGTGTGGATATTTTGATATTCTGAAATGGAGCATATGGGCCTGCTTTGAAGAACAACAAAATCTCTGCCTTAACTTTATACCACCACTCAAAAATACGCTTTAAGTAATCCGTGTGTACCGGCTGAAAAGAAAGACTGCGATACCTACATGGTGACCAACTTGCCTAAATGTCTGGTAAAGAGATTTAAGAGCTTGACCATCACTTCTAAAGAAAATCTGATTTTATGCGGCTTTGTGAACGTTCTCATAAGAAGTTGAGAGAAGATTCAAGCCGCTTTTTCGGTTCCAGACAATAAAAAATAGCCGCAGCGAAGCGGAGACTGTTTTTTGGCGCAGAGACAGAGACGAACGGAGAAACGGAAAATCATGGAGGACCGGCCAGCTGAACAAGGGACTGAAGCCGGTGAAGGCGTTACGTTTTGCCTGATCGGTCAAAAGCTTTGGGCTGCAGGGCAGATAGGGCGTACCCGAAAAATGAAATATGGGGGTATCCGCTGGTGGAGATACAAAAGGTTACACACAACAAAAAGGCATATCTTGGCTTGCTTTTGTTGGCCGACGAACAGGAAGATATGATAGATAAGTATCTGGAACACGGCGAAATGTTTATTTTGGCCGAGGAGGACGTAAAGGCAGAATGCGTTGTTACGAAAGAGGCGGACGGAATTTATGAACTGAAAAATATTGCGGTGCTGCCTGAATGCCAGCGAAAGGGTTACGGCAAAAAGATGATCGATTTTTTGTTTTGTCATTATGCTGGCTGCGGCACTTTGCTTGTCGGGACAGGGGATGTGCCGTCCGCGCTTGTTTTTTATCACAAGTGCGGTTTCAAGGAATCACACCGCATAAAAAACTTTTTTACGGACAACTATGACCATCCGATATTTGAAGATGGAAAACAGCTTGTTGATATGGTTTACCTGAAACGGGAGAGAGTTTTGAAATGACAGGGGCTGTTTTCAGGACGCCGGTAAAAGTGTGCCTGCTTATATTTTGGCGTTTTGAGGAGGCCGGGAAACGGGGACTTTTGTGAATACTTATGGGCATAACCTTTTGCCGCCGGCATTGGCCGTTGCTTTTGGTGAGGATAATAAAAATACAAAGCGGACAAGAGACTGCCTCTTGTCCGCTTTGTATTTTAAAATGCTGCGGATAAGCGCCTTTTAAAATAGGAGGCAAAGGCTATGGGGGACGGTGATACAGGGGATTTTGTGCCGCCTGTATTTTGTGCAGAGGCCCGCGCTTTTTGCTTTTGGCCGGGAGACGGTATACGCGGGCGTCCCGGAAAGACCAAAAACCAGCTGGACAGCCCGACAGAAGTTTTATATTTTAGCTGAAATGCG
>JAUNTE010000380.1 GCA_030538855.1 Oscillospiraceae bacterium | reverse complement strand
TGAGAGAAAAAACCGATAAAAAAGCCTGACAGCGTCAGGCTTTTTTACTTTTATAAATTTAAAGGCCGCATCGCAGGAGGAAACGAACGCCTGCGTAAATTACGAAGGGTTGACATGCACCATACAGCTTTTTATCTCATAGATGGTGTTTTCAAGATGCTCTTCAATAGAATGTGCGACGTGGTGTGCCTGCTCAAAGCTCATGGTATGATCCAGCGTCACTTCGACATCTACATATAACTTTGAACCAAACTGCCGCGTTTTTATCAGGTCCAGAGCAAGGACCTCAGTATTTTGCAGAATGTTTTCACGGATCTCGCTGATAACAGGTTCGTCTGCGGCGGTATCGATCATCCCTTTGCAGGCGTCCGCACAAATTTGATAGGCAGCTTTAAAAATAATAATAGAAATGAAAAAGCAGGCAATCACATCTATCAAAGGAAATCCCGCACAGATACCAAGGACGCCAATGAGACTGCCGACAGAGGAGATCGCGTCTGACCGGTGGTGCCAGGCGTCGGCAGTCATGGAAGGTGAATGGATCTGCCGCGCATACTTTATAGTAAAACGGTACATCCACTCTTTGGCTGCAATAGAAATAACGGCAGCCCCGGCGGCGAAAACGTCAAGGATTTGATTTTGTGCAAAAGCAGCGGAAGGCTCTCGCCATTTTATATAGCTTTGCCAGCTGACAGCCGCCCCGATCACAAATAACATCAATCCTAAAAAGAGCGCGATAACGCATTCTATTTTTTCGTGCCCGTAAGGGTGGCCTTCATCCGCCGGTTTGCTGGAGATTTTTACGCCCAGCAGAACGACAAGTGTGCTGAAGATATCCGTCAGAGAATGTACGGCGTCAGAGAGCAAGCTTACCGAATGGATAAGCAGGCCGGATAAGCCTTTTAACAGGCACAGCAGTAAATTGATTGCCATGCCTTTGATGGAAATACGATAAGCGGTTTTGGTTTCAGCCAGCGTCACAGGGCCTCACTCCCTTATTTGTACTTACTTTTAATATATGAGTTTTAACAGGTAACGGTGAAAGCGGATTTTGAGCGCGCGGTGGCTGATAGAGAATGGCAAAAAAACATTTGTCGTTTAGTACAAAATCGGTTACAATAAAGAAAAAAACGAGGGAAGAATATGCGGCATATTTTTTTAGTCAATCCGGTTGCGGGGAAAGAAAACGCGGGCAAAACGATTTTACCCCCGCTTTTTGATAAGCTGAAGCAAAAAGCGTTATCCTTTCAGGTTATCGAAACACAGTATGCCGGGCATGCTGCCCAGCTGGCGGAACAAATAGGACAAGAAGGTGAACCGGCGAGAATTTATGTCTGCGGCGGCGACGGGACTTTAAATGAGGCGATTGCGGGTGCACGAAAGTTTGCTAATGTTGCGGTAGGCAGCGTGCCCTGCGGTTCCGGCAATGACATGATACGTAACTTTGGTACGCAGCAGGAGTTTATGGATCTGGAAGACTATGTGGCGGGCAGCCCCATCGTCATTGATTTGATCGACGCGGGAGGCGACGCCATTTCGGCCAGTATATGCAGCGCGGGGCTGGATGCAAAAGTAGCGTATGGTATACCCGCATTTCGCCGTCTGCCTTTATGCAGCGGGCCGATGGCGTATAATTTATCAATTATAAAATGTTTGCTGCAGCCCTTGGGGTGCCGCTTTGATATTGTTTTAGAGGACGGAAATCGATACAGCGGCAACTATCTGCTTGCCTGTATTGCCAATGGAAGCTATTATGGCGGGGGGTACAAGGGTGCGCCGAACGCGCGGATGGACGACGGTTTATTGGATGTGATCCTTGTGAAAAAAATATCGAGGTTCAGGATCGCCTCGATATTATCGGCATATAAAAAAGGCGAACACTTTGAGCGGGATGCCATCAAGCAGGAGCTGCAAAAATATGTCTCGTATGTGCGGACAAAAGAGAT
>JAUNTE010000379.1 GCA_030538855.1 Oscillospiraceae bacterium | reverse complement strand
TAGAGTTTTGCGGGATTTTGGCTGATCCCCACCACAGAGCAGGAGGAAATATGGAACGCAAAGATCTTCGTAACGTCGCTATTATCGCCCATGTTGACCACGGTAAAACCACCTTGGTAGATCAGATGCTGCGGCAGAGCGGCGCTTTTCGTGAGAACCAGCAGGTGGCTGACCGCGTGATGGATTCCGGCGACATTGAGCGTGAACGCGGCATTACGATTTTATCCAAAAACGCCAGCACCTTTTATGAAGGCGTAAAAATCAATATCATCGACACCCCGGGCCATGCCGATTTCGGCGGCGAAGTGGAACGGGTTTTAAAAATGGTGGACGGCGTGCTGCTTTTAGTTGACGCGGCCGAGGGCCCTATGCCCCAAACCCGTTTCGTCTTGCAAAAAGCTTTGGCGCAAAATCTCTCTATTATTATAGTTGTGAATAAAATTGACCGGCCCGACGCCCGTGTGAAGGAAGTGATCGACGAGATCCTGCTGCTTTTGATGGATCTCGGCGCCACGGATGAACAGCTGGACAGCCCCATGCTGTTCTGCTGCGGACGGCAGGGTACCGCCAGCTACGGCTGGGATAAGCCGGGTGAAGACCTCTCGCCGCTTTTCAAAACCATTTTAGAATATGTAAAAGGCCCTGATGTCGAGCTGTCGCAGCCCACCGCCGCGCTGGTCTCCAGCGTCGATTACAATGATTTCGTAGGCCGTATTGCCATCGGCCGCATTGAGAGCGGAAGCCTGAAGGTGGGCCAGGACATTTTGGTATGCGATTGGCACGATAAAGAACTCTCCCGCAAAGGGCGGGTCACCGCCCTCTACAGCTTTGAGGGCGTAGGGCGCACCCCCATTGAAAGCGCCGAAGCGGGCGACATCGTGGCCTTCAGCGGTATCGAGGATATCAACATCGGCAATACCATCTGTGACCCCGCCCTGCCCCAGCCGCTTGAATTTGTCAAGATCAACGACCCCACCGTCGAGATGACGTTCTCTGTCAACGACGGGCCTTTCGCGGGCCGTGAAGGAAAATTCGTCACCAGCCGGCAGATTCGCGCCCGGCTGCAAAAAGAACTTTTAAAGGACGTCGCGCTGCGGGTCGAGGACAGCGCCACCACCGACAGCTTCCGCGTTATGGGCCGGGGTGAGATGCATATCTCCATCCTGATAGAGACGATGCGCCGTGAAGGATATGAATTTATGGTGGGCGCCCCGAAGGTGCTGATGCGTGAAGAAAACGGCAAAAAGATGGAGCCCATGGAGCATGTGGTCATCGACGTTCCCACAGAATATCAGGGCAGCGTCATGGAAAAGCTGGGCAGCCGCAAGGGCGAACTGGTACAGATGGCCCCCCTTGGCACCAGCCGTATGCGTATCGAGTTTCGTATCCCCAGCCGTGGCTTGTTCGGATATCGCAGCGAATTTTTAACAGACACCCATGGCGAGGGTATTTTGAATACTATTTTTGACGGCTACGATGAATACCGGGGTGAACTGCCCGGCCGCAGCACCGGCGCCCTCATCAGTTTTGAGACCGGTGAAAGCATCATTTACGGCCTGTACAACGCGCAGGAGCGCGGCACTCTTTTCATCGGCGCGGGTGAAAAGGTATATGAGGGGATGGTCGTGGGCTTTTCGCCCAAAAGCGACGATATGGCTGTCAACGTCTGTAAGCGCAAGCAGCTGACAAATACCCGCGCCAGCGGTTCAGACGATGCGCTGCGCCTCACCCCTCCCACGGTCCTCTCTTTAGAAGAAAGCCTTGAATTCATTCGTCAGGATGAATTGGTTGAGGTGACGCCCCAGCATATCCGCATCCGCAAAAAGATTTTAAACAACGCCGAACGCATGAAGGCCACCAAAGGCGGCAAAAGCAACGGCTGATTTTTGTAATAAGCGCCGCGTGAGATGGAAATTTCCGTCTCACGCGGTTTTTTGTTTATAGGGGCGGCAACA
>JAUNTE010000378.1 GCA_030538855.1 Oscillospiraceae bacterium | reverse complement strand
CAAATCTTTTTTAGGAGGCGTTCTCATGAAAGACACTGACTTTTTGGACTCGTATTTCCTTTATTGCCGCTTGCAAAAAAATCTGGATGCAAAAACACTTAAAGCGTATCAAATCGATCTTCGGCAGTTTGAAGATTATTTGGCGGAAAGGAATAATGACCCCTGCCGTGAAGTGATAGAAAAGTATATTGAATTGCTGGTAACACGTTATAAAATTTCAACCGTGCGCCGAAAATGCGCGGCAATAAAAGCCTATTATCATTATCTCATGTATCAGGAAATCATCACAGAAAATCCCTTTTCAAAAATCGAAATACGATTGCATCAGGAAAATTTGCTGCCGCGTACCATTGAACCGCATGTTTTAGAACTTCTCTTTGACGCCGCATACAAAACGCTTTCGGCGGCGCCGAATCAAGCCCGCTTTTTTTCTTCTCTGCGGGACGTGGCCGTACTGGAACTGCTGTTTGCCTGCGGCGTGAGAGTATCTGAACTATGCCATTTATCCTGTGAACAGGTCGATTTGGTAGAACGGACGGTTTTGGTCATGGGAAAAGGCGACAAAGAACGCCTGCTCTATCTTTCCAGCCTGCCGGTACTGCGGGTACTGCATGACTATATTATACTGCGCAGGAAATATTGGCCTGCGGCAGCATTTTTCTTTGTTAATCGTGACGGCAACCGTCTGACTGAACAATCGGTACGGCTTATTATAAATAAATACGCCGCATTAGCAGGACAAAACGGTCACTATACCCCTCATATGTTCCGGCATTCTTTTGCAACATATCTTTGGGATAACTGCGGCGATATTTACGCTGTCAAAAATATTTTAGGACACAGCTGCATCCAAACGACAGAACGGTATGTTCACGCCGGCCTGCAAAGGCAGAAAACTGTTTTGGATGCGTTTCACCCCCGCGATAAACTGAAGGTCTCTTATGATATGCCATTTGAGAAGGTTTCTTTTGAAGCGGAAAGTTCCCCCTCTGCTGATGCTTTGGCAGGATCTTCTCTTACCCCCGAAACACCGCTTATCACACGGCACAAGACGGACCAGCCGTAAGTGTACCACATCGTTTAATATCTATACAGACGTATCACAGGCGCGGCAGGATGCCCAAAAAAGGGACAGCTTTTTTGTATGGCCGGAAAGCTTTTTGCATTGAGAACATTTTTTATGCTTGGTATAATACCAATAGGGTAAGCCTGTATGTTTACGTTATAAAAGCCAAAAGATACCGTGCAATGTGCTGTGCGGCTTTTTTTATTTGCAGGGCCAAAAGCCGTACCGAGCGCAGGATAAGACGGAAAACGTTCTAAAAGCCGTTGGCAAAAATATTTTAAAAGATTTGGAAACAGCCAGCAAAAACGAAGAGAACAAGTGAAGGGTGGATTAGATATGAAACATAAAACGAAAAAATGGGCGGCGCTGTGCGCGGTTATAATCATGGCCGCGCTGATGCTTACGGGGTGCGGCGTACAGGTAACAACGCTGGAACTGCAGCTGACCGAGAGCGTGGCTGTGGGCGAGCGTAAGCGCAAAGCTGACGGCGGAATACGATAAACCCGACGCAAAGGACGAGGAAAAAGAGAAAGCCTTTGCGGGGCTGGAGATCGTATGGGCCAGCAGCGACGAGGCGGTGGCAACGGTGGACGAGACGGGAACCGTAATGGGGATTGCCAGCGGCAGAGCCACCATTACCGCTGCGGCGGGCGATCTGAAGGCTGAAAAGGAAATCACTGTGCTGGTGCCGCTGGAAGGTGTGAGCGTGCCTGAAACGCTGGAACTGGCCCTAAACAAAACCGAGAGCGCCAAGCTGGAAGTGAAGCCGGTGCCCGCAAATGCTGCGGTAACCGGCAGCGCGACATACGCCAGCAGCGACGAGGCGGTGGCCGCGGTGAGCGCGGACGGCACCGTGACGGCCAAAGCCAACGGCGAAGCGGTGATCACCGTGACGCTGGAGG
>JAUNTE010000001.1 GCA_030538855.1 Oscillospiraceae bacterium | reverse complement strand
ATCCTCTCTCTGTCGGTACGTTTTAATCTGCAGGGTGATTGGGGCAGCGAGGCCCCCGCGCTTGAAACCGCCCTGCGGGAGGGGCGGCCCCACACCCACGTCACCCTGACGGGAGACTTTCAGGATGAGGCCGCTTTCGCCGCCCGGTGCCAGACGCTTTTTAAACCCCTGTGGGAAAAGGGCTTTCGCACCGTATCCTTTCACGCCGACCAGTTTTCAGGCGATACCTGGCTGCACAGCTATGAACTTACGCTGGACAGCGCCTTCGCCCTCACCGCGCCGCCCGAGGCGCTCTATCTCTCCTGACCTTCTGCATTTGTGCAAAACAGAGAAAAAACAAATTGTTTTTTCTCTGTTTTCTTTTTGTCAAAAGTACGTTTTCTTACTGTAAAGCGGGTTGCCGTTTTTATGGCCGGATGTTACACTAAATAACAGAGAAACGGGAAATAATATTTTCTGCCGCTCTTTTTTTAAAACAGGGCGCGGCCTACTTTTTCAGACGGGAGCCTGACTTATGAAGCTTTTAAGCGGATATACCAAAGAGGAAAAAAGCTGGATGATGTACGACTGGGCAAACAGCGCCCACTCGGTCATCGTCGTCACCATCCTGCCCATTTTTTTCAATTCCATTGCCACCAGCCAGGGCATGAACACCTGGGGCTACGCCACCAGTATCGCCATGCTGGTGGTCGCGCTGCTGGCCCCGGTACTTGGCGCCTTCGGAGACTTTAAAGGCTGGCGCAAACGGCTGTTCACCGGCTTTATGCTGCTGGGCGTTATCGCCTGTGCGTTTCTGGCCGTCACGCCCCTTTTATACGGCCCTGAAAAGCCTCCCGCTTTTCTTGAATCGCTGGCCTTTGCCATTTTGATCCTGTATATCCTCTCCACCATTGGCTTTGCGGGTGCAAACCTTTATTACGACAGCTTTTTAAGCGACGTCACCAGCGACGAGCGCATGGACAAAGTCTCCACCATGGGCTATGGGCTGGGATATATCGGCGGCAGCACCATCCCGCTGCTGATCTTTCTGATCATGAATCTTGTGCTGGGCAGCGAATACCTGCTTGTCTGTATGAGCGTGGCTTTCGGGCTGACGGCGGTTTGGTGGCTGGTATTCTCTTTTCCGCTTTTAAAAAACGTCCGGCAAAAAAGCTATGTTGAAAAGCAGCCTCATGCGGTGCGCAAAAGCTTGGGCAAGCTGTTTACCACCGGGCGTGAGATCTTCAAAAATAAAGCGCTGTTCGTTTTTCTGCTGTCCTACTTTTTCTATATCGACGGGGTAAACACCATCATCCACATGAGCACCAGCTACGGCGACACCCTGGGCCTTGGGCAAACCTCTATGCTGCTGGCCCTGCTGCTGGTGCAGCTGCTTGGCCTGCCCTTCGCACTTTTATATATCAAACTGAGCGCGCGTTTCGGCGCGCGGGCCATGGTGGGCGTCGGCATCGGCATTTACTGCTTTATCACCATCTTCGCTTTTTTTATCAGCGAGGCCTGGCACTTCTGGCTTTTGGCGGTGCTGGTGGCTACCAGCCAGGGCGGTATCCAGGCGCTGTCGCGCAGCATGTACGGCAAAATGATCCCGGATAAAAAGCGCTCGGGCGAATTTTTCGGTTTTTATGACATTTTCGGCAAATTTTCCGCCATCATGGGCCCCGCGCTGGTGGCGCTGGTATCCGGCCTTGCGGCGGACGCTATACGGGCAGGCGGGACGTCCATGCCTGAAGAGCTGATCGAAAAGGCGGCGGCCCCGTGGGGCGTTTTAAGCCTGCTGCTCATCTTTGCGGTGGCCTGCGTCTGTTATTTCATCATTCTGCCCCGCTACCTTAAAAAGAAAGAAGGCGGCCGTCATGCCTGAGGGATACGTCCATGTCCGTACCGCCCGGGCTGCCGCCATCGGCGCAGACATCCCCATTTTTAACCGCCAGGCCTTTTACGCCGGGGCCAACGGGCCAGACCTCTTCTTTTTTTACCGCGCCTGGACAAAAAAACGTGACCCTGACCTGCCCGCTTTGGGCGTACGGATGCACCGTGAACAGTGCGGTGAATTTCTGCTCTCGCTGGTCACCCATGCCGAAACGCCCGCCCAAAAGGGCTATGTGCTGGGTTTTTTATGTCATTACGCGCTGGATGCGCTGGCCCACCCCTATATCGCTTTTTTAACCGCCGAAGGGATGCCCTATCATATCCCCAACGGCCATGGCCGGTATGAGATTGCGCTGGACAGCGCCCTGCACAAAAAAGATACCGGCCGCCGCGCAATCAAAGCGCGGGAGAACACCGGCCTTTTAAAGGGTCAGGCCCTGGCTGAAGTCGTGGCGCTGCTGCGGGTCTCCATTGCCGAAATTTACGGCCTTTCGCTCTCGGCGCTCACGCTTTCAGATTGTTTCCATCAGGCGGTGCTGCTGCGCCGTTTTTTCTATTCTCCGCTGCACATCAAAAAAGCCGCCGCGGGCATTGCCGAGCTGATCGCCTTTCATAAACGCGGATTTATCACCTGCCATATGACGCCCGCCCGTTTAAAAAAACATCTGCCTAAGGCCTGGACAGACCCCTTTTCAGGCGAGGAAAAAGACGGCGGGGCCGAGGCCATTTTAACCGAGGCGGAAAGCCGCTGCGCCGCGCTCATGCGGTCCGCCCGCAAATATTGGGAGGGGCGGCTTGCCCCCTCCACCCTGTCGCGCAATGTGGGCAATCTCAGCTACGAGACCGGCCTCAGCTGGAAAAAAGCGCCCAAATACAAAACAGCCGTGCCGTCGTAAAGGCGGCCGGTATGTACAGCCCCTCTTGCGTAAAACGCATGACGCGTCCCAGCCGTGGGCAAATTCCTGTATTCTAAAGCGGATGCGCAGCCCCCATACCGCGGCCTCTCCGCCGTATCAACGCGATACTTGCCGCCGTAAACAGGCCGCCTTTATGCAGCCGCCGGGCATTTTCCCCGTCAGACCCCCGCAGCGGGCTCCTGACGTTGTTTTCTCTGCCGTATCCCTCTACCCATTAAGCGGACAAAGGGCAGCACGCCTGCCGGCGGCAAAAAAGGCGCTGGCGGCGGTCTCGGGTTCGGCGGGCGGACAAGGCCGCCTTCACCCTATGGCTTTGTCAGCCCCCATTTCAGCTCACCGACAGATCCTGTGAAGCTTTTCAAGAGCGGAAATGGCAGCCGGCTGTTATTTCCGTTTCGAAAAACTGTGCTGCCCTTTGTCCGCTTAGGGTATACTATTTTTTGCCGCCCTTTCCGGCACAGCACTTATCCGTGCCGGTTTGCCGCGTTTCTCTCCGTCTGCGATTTTTCGAGTGCCACGTGGGCGATCATGTATGTTCCATACCAGCAAAAGGGAACTTTCACCGTTTGTAAAGCCCCCAAAAAAGTTAGCCAAAAAACATTATCAAGCAGCCGCAAGGGCTTGTTGTCTGTGCAGACAGACGGCAGGCCCTTTCTCTGTGCATTTTCCCGCCGGGCTCAAAACAAACCCAAACGGCAAAAGCCGCAAAAATAAACCGGTAGCCCCGGCGTCCTTCGTCTCCGTCCTGCCTGTTTTATCTGCCCGGGTCTTTTAAAAAGCCGCAAGGTTGTTTGCAAGGGGAAGCAAAATTTCACGGCGCACTCTCTCCTCTGCGCGTCCACGCCTTCTCAGGCAAAAATGTCTTTTTCCTCTTTTCCGGTGTGTTTCACAGGGTTTACGGGGCCGTTACCTCTTAAAAAACAGTCAGGCCGCCCGGCAAAGCCGGGCGGCCTGACTGACCTATTATAAATATTGATACCGCTTATTCCGCCGGTTGTTCACCTTGGTCTTCCGGCTGCTGTTCCCCTTCGGGGGCGCTGCTGGAGGTCTCGATAGGCTTTTGGTCGTCCAGCGCGGGGTCCTCCTCATCAGGCATCCCCACAACGCCCGCCATCGGCAAGTCCTGTGAAGAGGACGCGGTCACCTCCGGCTTTGTTTCGCTCTCTGTGATCGCCGTCAAATAATATTCGCCGTCAATCGGCGCAAAGATGTAATCATAATATTTTGCCGGGGCCTCGCTCACCTTGCCCTGAGAGCCGAGGTTCGTCATAATATCCATAGGCGCCACATACCCTACCGTCACCCGTTTTTTTCCGTCCTCATTCTGCAGCTTCACAACGCTTGGGGTATAGTTGTTGGTCATACTGGTGATGGGCATGGTATAGGTCTGGCTGTCCTCGTTATATTTAAATTCCATATAGCCGTCGCTCAGGGTAAAGCTGTGATGGCTGAATTTAAAATCCGGGCCGAACAATCTTACCGCATACCGGTCAATATCCACCACAGGCACCAGATACGCCCCATTCTCATCCTTTTGAAATTTCGTGATGTCCTCATTGAACAGCACGTCCCAGATACAGGCCTGGATCAGCACCGTTTCATCTGCGGTCTCCAGGCTGTCAAACGGGATGGCGTCCAGCATCACCAGCGTTTTGACACGCTCTTCATAATTCTTGCGCTCTTCGGTATCGTCAAAAAGGTTCATGGTACCATGCACCAGCGTCATGATCAGGCTGACCAGCCCAAACACCACCAAAAACGCCACCACAACACCGATCGCCACTCTGCGGCGGCGGCGCGCCGCGCGATGCTGCTCCTCTTTTTTCAAGCTCTCTGCTGACATATTTCTGCCTGCCTTTCCAGGGATACGGTCCCTTCGCCGTTCAGCGAATCTGCCCGTCACCTTTTACGATATATTTATAGCTGGTCAGCTCGCCAAGGCCCATAGGCCCCCGCGCGCCCACCTTTTGGGTAGCAATGCCGATCTCACATCCAAGGCCAAATTCACCGCCGTCGGTAAACCGGGTGCTGGCGTTATGATACACGGCGGCGCTGTCCACTCTCTGTAAAAAATACGCGGCCGCCTTTGGGTCTTCCGTCACAATGCATTCTGAATGGCCGGTCGAATGCGCCGCAATATGGGCCACGGCATCTTTTACGCCGTCCACCACCTTTACCGCCAGCACATAATCCAAAAATTCGGTGTCAAAATCTTCCGCGCCGGCCGCCGCGCCCGCAATATACCCGGCCGCCGCCGTGTCCAGCCGCAGCTGCACCCCGTCTTTATCCGCCAAACGCTCTTTCATAAGGGGCAAAAAGGCCGCTGCGCAGGCTTTATCCACAAGACACACTTCACAGGCGTTGCAGACGGAAGGACGGCTCACCTTCGCGTTCTCTAAAATCGAAAGCCCCTTTAAAAGGTCGGCCGCCCCGTCTATGTACACATGGCAGATGCCGGTACCCGTCTGGATGCAGGGCACCTTGGCCCCCTCCATACACGCCCTGATGAGCCCGCGCCCGCCGCGGGGGATGAGCAGATCGACCAGCCCTTCGGCCTCCATCAGCTCTTTCGCGCTCTGGCGGGCGGTATCCTCAACAAAACTGACGACGGCGGGGTCATATCCCAGCCCTTCCGCCGTACGGCGCAGGCTGTGGGCAATGGCGCGGTTAGAGCAAAAAGCCTCTTTGCCGCCCCGCAGCACCGCCACATTCCCGCTTTTTAAACACAACGCCGCCGCGTCGCTGGTGACGTTGGGGCGGCTTTCATAGATCATGGCAACCACGCCCATCGGCACCCGTACTTTTTGGATGACAAGGCCGTTCGGCCGTTTCACCGTCTCCTCTATCCGGCCCACAGGGTCGGGCAGGGCGGCCAGGGCCGCTACGCCCTGGGCCATCTCCTCTATCCGCTTCTCATCCAGCCGCAGCCGGTCGGTCATCACCTCGCTGATAACGCCTTTTGCGGCGGCCAGGTCCTCTTTATTGGCGGCCAGTATCTCCGCCTTGTCCCGCCGCAGCCCCTCGGCCAGCGCCAGCATCAGCCGGTTTTTTTCCTCGCTGGTGCGAAAGGCGATGCTCTCCTGCGCAGCCTTTGCCTTCTGCAGTAATTCCCGGGTCGTCATAAACAGGCCTCCTCTGTATGTAAAAAACGGGTCCCCACCGGTTCTCCCTCTAAAAGATCATACAACTTTTCAGGGCGGCTGCCGTTCATGATCACCATATCGATGCCGCTGCCCCCCGCGATGGCCGCTGCCCGCAGCTTGGTAGCCATACCGCCGGTGCCAAGGCTGCTGCCCGCGCCCCCTGCCATGTTCAAAATATCGTCCGTCACGCCCCGCACTTCACGCAAAAGCCTGGCGTCTGGGTTTTTATGCGGGTCGCAGTCATACAGGCCGTCAATATCGCTGAGGATGACCAGCAGATCGGCCCCGCACAAGCAGGCGACAATGGCCGAAAGGGTGTCATTGTCCCCCATGCTGATCTCTTCGGTCGATACCGTATCGTTTTCGTTCACCACCGGCAGCGTGCCCATGCTTAAAAGGCGGTTGAGGGTATTCTGCACATTCACCCGCCGCTCGTCATGCTCAATATCTGCGCCGGTCAGCAGTACCTGGGCCGTCACGTGGCTGTATCCGGTGAACAGCTTGTCATATACATACATCAGCTCGCACTGTCCCACGGCGGCGCAGGCTTGTTTTGTCGGCATATCCGCGGGCTTTTCGGCCAGCCGCAGCCTGCCCATACCCATACCGATGGCCCCGCTGGAGACAAGCAGTATCTCATGCCCTTCATTTTTTAAATCCGCCAGCACCCGGCACAGCCCTTCCACCCGGCGGATATTGATGCACCCGCTGGCATGGGCCAGCGTAGATGTGCCTACCTTGACGACGATGCGCATATGTACGTTCCTCTCCCCCACAGCCTGCAAAAAGCTTTACGGAGTTTATTCTATCATATTTTTTATAAGAAAGCAAAACCGTAAATATGGTATTTTTGTGGAATCTGGCTGAAACGCCCGTTATCCGCGCCAGCCGCGCGCTAAGGGCCATCATCTTTTTCCAGCCTCTTTTTTTGCCGTTTTATACACGATAACATCATAATAACGTACAAATAAAAATTTTTTCACTTTTCAAACGAATAAACCGGCTTTTATAAAAGAAAAAGGCGGCGTTGTAAAACGGGGCAAAGCTTGTTATAATAAACATAAAGTTCACACTGATAATAAACCCCTCCGCCGTACATCAAAAGGCCGACCGGCGGGAAAGGAACCGATATGAGCCTCAAGGACGACGTATTGGCCGCGCTGCTGCAAAACCGCGGCAAAAATCTCTCGGGGCAGCGGCTGGCAGAGAGTTTCGGCGTTTCACGGGCCGCCGTATGTAAGGCCGTCGCCTCTTTAAAAGAGGACGGCCATAAAATCGCCTCCGGGCCGAACCGGGGCTATCTTTTACTGCCTGAAAGCGACGTGCTTACCCCGGCGGCGCTTCTGCCCCATTTACAGGGCTGTATCGGCCCCGGCCAGCTGACGGTGCTGCCGGTATGCAGCAGTACCAACCTTTGCGCCAAAGAGCTGGCCATGGCGGGCGCCCCGGATAAAAGCGTCGTTCTGGCCGAGCGCCAGACGGCCGGGCGCGGCAGGCGCGGGCATACTTTTTATTCTCCGCCCGGGGGCCTTTATCTTTCTATGGTGCTGCGTCCCCGGCTGTCGGCCCGGCAGTGTACCTTTCTCACCCTGGCGGCGGCCGTGGCGGTATGCCGCGCCGCTGAAGAGGTATGCGGCGTTCAGCCGCGCATCAAATGGGTAAACGACGTTTTTTTTAACGGCAAAAAAATCTGCGGCATCCTGACAGAGGCCTGCGCCGATCTGGAGGGCGGCTCTTTAGAATACGCCGTGGTGGGTATCGGCATAAACGTCTGGCTGCGCCGTGAAGAACTGCCGGAGGAGCTGCGCGGCGTGGTGGGCGCGCTTTATGAAGATTTCCCCGGCGGCGACGTCCGCTGCCGTCTGGCCGCCGCGCTTATCCGCCAGCTGTGCCTTCTGACACAAGCCCCCGCCGAGACCCTGGAGGAATACCGCGCACGCAACTTTTTGCCGGGACGCGACGTCATGGTGCTGAACGGCGCGCGTACCGGCCCGGCCAAAGCCCTCTCCATTACAGATGAGGGACACCTGCTGGTAGAATTTCCCGACCATACCACCCTTGCTTTAACAGCCGGTGAAGTAAGCGTAAAGGAGCAAAACGGATGGACATGCTGATCGTCTCGCTCATCTTTTTTGGCGCTCTTTTCGCAGTTTCGGCTTTTTTATTGGTACGCAGCCTGCGTAAAACCGCCAAAACGCTGAAAAAGATGTTTCGTGATGAAGATACCGGTGAAGACAATGTTTATTTAGAAGAATGGCGCGCCCTTCAGCCTGCTGATGAAGACGCCCAGAAAAACGCCGCCGATAACAAAGACGGCACACAGGAGGAATGACACTATGGGAATGACTTGGCATTTAGACCGCGTGCTTGATGAAAAGGATGTCACCATCAACGAGCTCTCTTTAAAAGTGGGTATCTCTGCCTATGACCTCACCAACATCAAAAACGGTTCTGTCACCGCTTTGCGCATCGCCACCCTCAGCGCCATCTGCGAGGCCCTGCACTGTCAGCCGGGCGATATTTTAGAATATACGCCGGACGTGAAAAAAGGCTGACTTTTTTCGCGGCGCCCCAAACTCTTATACCGGCGCGGCCCGGGCTGTTTTAAAGTCGCCGGTCTTTCCACGGCACGCGCCTTGAAAGCCGGCCATCATTTTATCCGCGGCGTTTCTGTAAAAAAGCAGAAGGCCGGGTTTTAAAGAAGGTGCCTGTATGCGGCTGGAACTTTTTTTGAATATTTTGACCGTACTCGAAATCATAGGCGTAGAGTTCCTCTCTATCTGGCTTCTCTCACAGCGCAGGCACCGGTTTGTCTGGGCGCTGGGCCTTTACGCGGTCATCACCGCCGTTCTCATCGCTTTTATGTGCCTTGTAGCGGTGCATCTGCCCGGCTACGGCACCGGCAGTGGAAAATTCATGCTGCTGGGTGTGGTGTATTTTATTCCTGCTTTGGTCAACTATGGCGGAGGCTGGAAAAACCGGCTGATCCTTGCCTTTTTCTCTTTTTCTTACGGGCTGGCCGGTTTTTGTCTTGCGGTGCGCATCGGATACTTATTCCCGGCCCCTTTCTTAACAGGGGCGGTGCTGGCTGTCCAGACGGTTCTTTTCGCCGTCACCTTTCCCTTTTATCTGCGTTTTGCCCGCAAATCGATGCTGCCCTATATGCAAAAGGCAGGGCCGCGTCAAAAAAACCTTTTGATCCAGTATACCATCACCAGCTTTTTTCTCATTGTGCTGTACAACAGTACCATGGTGGACAGCTTTCCTTTCAAGCAGTTTCTTGTCTACCTGCTGCTCATTTATTTTATCATCCTCACCTATAAGCTGCTGGTATCCTATTTAAAAGCGGACGGCGACAATCAGACGCTGAGTGCATTGGCCACGACAGACCAGCTTACCGGTCTTGGCAACCGGATCGCGCTGCGGGATAAAACCGAAATGCTGCTGACGGAAAAAACACCCTTTTCTCTGTTTTTTATGGATCTGGACTGCTTTAAAAAAATAAACGACGACTACGGGCACCGTATGGGCGACGCCTATCTCGTCCGTTTTGCCGCCGCCCTGCGTGAGGCGGCAGACGGCCGCGCTGACTTTTTTCGTTTTTCAGGTGATGAATTCGTTTGTATCTCCCGGGACGCCCGCATCTTGACGGCGCTGCGCGAAATAGATTTTTCTCTTCCGGGGGCCGGCGCTTTTCAAGGCGTATCGATTGGGGCGGCCTCTTTCCCGCAGGACGCCCAAACTTTGTCTGATTTGATCGACCACGCAGACCAAAACATGTATCTTGAAAAAAAGCAAAAAAAACACGGGTACATACCGGGGTAAAAATTCTTCTGCCCGCACATCTTTATCCGTAAAAAAGCGGTGATATGACTGCATACGCCAGAAAACGGACAGCCCGGGCGGGCCGGGTATCTGCCAAATAAAAGGCCTTTTTCCTATGCTGCAAAAAGCTTTCTGTCAACCAGCTTTACACCGGCTGCTTATGCAGAAAAGCTGATTCTCCGGCGTCCCATGTTTGGCGCAGATCAAAAGAGCCGAGGTTATTTGCGTTTTTTCGTTATCACCATAAGTTATGGCAGCAGCTGCTGTAAAAAAGAGCCTTACCGCCGCAGCCTGCTGATAAACAGGGAGTGCGGCAAAACAGAAAAGCTGCGCTGTGGCGGGCTACCGCCGCAGCGTTTTTTACTGTCCGTTTTCACCTGCATAAACAGAACATTTTTCCTCTCTGCTTTTCGTTGACGGCGCTTTCCCGTGCTGTACATAAGATAATAGGAGGTAATATCGATGCCTGTTTTTTTGGTATGGAGCGCCCTGTGCTGTCTGCCGGCCATCAGCGGCGTTTACGCCTTTTTTGCCAAAAAGCCTGTCCGCTTTCTGGACGTTAAAACGGTGCCCATCACGGATATCAAAGGCTATAACCGCGCGATGGGCTTTTTATGGCTGGGGTATGCGGCGGCGATGGAAGCGCTGGGGCTGCCTTTGCTTGCAGGGATGGATTCACCGCTGTGTTTCATCACCCTCATCGGGACGGTCCTTTGTTCGGTCCTTCTGATGGTTGTGTACGACAGGCTCAAAAAAGTGTGTACCGACAAAAAATAACCGGCGCGGGCTTGCCTTGCCCTATCTCTTTCTCAGCTGCAAACAGATGCGGCAGGCCCTGCAGTACCGCTATCCTTTCTTTTTGTGCAGCCGTCGCCCCTCGCCGCGCAGACGTGCAGCCGTCTTTCAATGTGGCAGCGGAGGCTGAAAACGCCCCTCCCCCCTCACCGCACAACGTGCAGCCGTTTTTCGCCCCCTCCGCCAAAAGGCAGGGGCGTTTCGGTATATTTTTCACCATCTTCCGCCAAAACGGCGGATTTTTTCTTTTGGGGTATTACAAAGCCTCCCGCCATACGGCGGGAGGCTTTGCTGTTTTTATAAGCAGAAGCGGCTTTTTACCCTGCTATTTATTCTGATACATGTTGTCATAATAATCCTGATACGCGCCCGAGGTCACATGCTCCATCCATTCCTCGTGGGCAAGATACCAGTCGATGGTCTTGACGATGCCCACCTCAAAGGTGGTTTCCGGGTACCAGCCCAGGTCATTTTTGATCTTTTCCGGGTCAATGCCGTACCGGCGGTCATGTCCCAGACGGTCGGCGACATATTTGATCAGGTTCTCCCCGATCTCCGGGTCGCAAAGCCGCTGGCCCAGCTGGGCTATGATGGTTTTGACGATAAAGATATTCGGGCGCTCATTGTGGCCGCCCACGTTGTACACCTCGCCCACCTTGCCGTTTTCCGCCACCATATCGATGGCCTTGCAGTGGTCCTCTACATACAGCCAGTCACGGATATTCATGCCGTCGCCGTACACCGGCAGCTGCTTTTTATTTTTGACGTTGTTGATCATCAGCGGAATGAGCTTTTCAGGGAACTGATACGGCCCGTAGTTGTTTGAGCAGCGGGTGATGTTCACCGGCATGCCGTAGGTATCGTGAAACGCCATCACAAACATATCCGCGCTGGTTTTACTGGCCGAATACGGGCTGTGCGGGCAAAGAGGCGTCGTCTCGGTAAAATACCCTTCGGCCCCCAAAGAGCCGTACACCTCGTCGGTAGATACCTGTAAATATTTTTTGCCTTCGGCCCAAACGCCGCCGCGCAGCCAGCTCTCTTTGGCGCACTGCAGCAGGTTGACCGTGCCTGAAACATTGGTCTCTACAAAAATCTCAGGGTTTGTGATGCTGCGGTCAACATGGCTTTCAGCGGCAAAGTTGACGACATAATCAAAATCATACTTTTCAAACAGGCCCCGCACCAGCTCTTTGTCGCAGATATCCCCCTGCACAAAGATATGGCGGCTGTCGCCCTCCGCCTCTTTTAAATTTTCAAGATTGCCCGCATAGGTAAGCTTATCCAGATTGACGAGACGGATATCCGCATGTTTTTTCAGCATATAAAGTATAAAGTTTGAGCCGATAAACCCGGCCCCGCCGGTAACGAGATAGGTCTTCATGTTGTCGTCCCTTTCTTGCGTGCCGCGCCGCCGCGCGTTTTCTTTGCTTTATAGGATAAAGAAAAACCGCCTGTTTGTCAAATCGTCCCCGGGCGGTCACTCCCCGTCCCAATTTTCAAAAAAGCAGCCAAGCGCCTCTTTCCAGCCCCGCATCTCATTTCCCACCGTCGCGGCAAGCATGGCGTTCTCCAGCGCCGAATACGCGGGCCGTTTTGCGCTCTCGGGGTGGGCCGCGGCATACGCCTCGCTGGTACAGGGCGCCATCACGCCCTCTTTGCCCGCCAGCCGGGCGATTTCGGCGGCAAACTCATACCACGAGCACACGCCTTCTCCGGTGCAGTGGTAAACGCCGTACTCTTTGGTGACGCACAGTTTCAAAAGATGATGCGCAAGGTCGGCCGCGTTGGTGGGGTTGCCCAGCTGGTCGTCTACTACTGTGGCGCCGCCTTTCTCTTTTGCCAGCCGCACCATGGTTTTGACAAAGTTTTTGCCCGCATAGCCATACAGCCACGCCGTGCGGACAATAAAATATTTTGGGCAGAACTCGCGCACATACTGTTCGCCCAAAAGCTTGGTGCGCCCATACATTGACTGCGGGTCGGGCGCGTCATACTCGCAGAAGGGGCGGTCGCCCTCTCCGCGAAACACATAGTCTGTCGAGACATGCACAAGCTTCGCCCCGATCTCGGCGCAGGCCAGCGCCAGATTGCGCGGCCCCAGCGCGTTCAATTTAAAAGCGGCCTCCCGCTGGGTCTCGCAGCCATCCACATTGGTAAAGGCCCCGCAGTTGATGACAACGTCCGGCTGGTGGCGGCGCAAAAATACCGCCACCTCATGCCGGTCGGTAATATCCAGCGCCTCTACGCCCTGGCCCGCCACATCGGTGCCTATGACCATGGCGTGCAGCAGCTTTTCCGGCAGGGGGCCAAGTTCGCTTCGGCCCCGTTTCAGGCAGCGGCGCAGCTCGGTGCCAAGCTGCCCGTTCGCCCCGGTGATGAGCAATTTCATTTTCAGTTACCTCTCAATAGTGGATGCGTCCTTCCGCCACCTGTTTCAGGTGATGTCCGTAGGGGGATTTCCCATACCGTTCGGCGCTCTCCAATAATTTTTCACGGGTGATCCATCCGTTTTTAAAAGCGATCTCCTCAGGGGCCGAGATGGTGACGCCCTGCCGCTTTTCGATCATACGTACAAAGTCCGCCGCGTCCACCAAACTCTCCATGGTCCCGGTGTCCAGCCAGGCAAAGCCACGCCCCAAAAGCTGCACGTCCAGCGCGCCCTCGCGCAAATAAAGCTCGTTCAGCGAGGTGATCTCCAGCTCTCCTCTGGCGCTGGGTTTCACCTGCTTTGCCAGCTGCACCACCCGGTTATCGTAAAAATAAAGGCCGGTGATGGCGTAATTTGATTTTGGATGTTCCGGTTTTTCCTCTACGCTGACGACGCGGCCGTTTTCGTCAAACTCGACGATGCCGAAGCGCTCCGGGTCATTGACATAATAGCCAAACACCGTCGCCCGGCCTTTTTCGCCGTTTTCAGCCGCGGCCCGCAGCAGGCGTGAAAAACCGTTGCCGTAAAAGATATTGTCCCCCAGCACCATGGCGCAGGTGTCGTCCCCAATAAACTCTTCGCCCAGCAAAAACGCCTGGGCCAGCCCGTCCGGGCTGGGCTGCACTTTGTAAGAGAGAGAGATGCCGAACTGGCTGCCGTCCCCCAAAAGATGCTCGAACCGGGGGGTGTCCTCGGGGGTAGAGATGACCAATATCTCCTTGATGCCCGCCAGCATCAGGGTAGAGAGGGGATAATAGATCATCGGTTTGTCATAAACAGGCAGCAGCTGTTTCGACGTGACCATCGTCAGCGGATATAACCGGGTGCCCGCGCCCCCCGCCAAAATAATGCCTTTCATCGTACCGCACCTTTCCCGCGCCGTTTTTCCGGCGTGTCTTTTCATTTACGGGGCCGCCTTACGGCAAAGCCCTTTTTTCTTTATCAAAAGCCGCTGTAAAACGGCCCGCCGCATTTGCTCTGCCATACGCACGATCTGCGGTCTTGTCCCTCCTGCCGCGCCGCGTGGGCACGCCGGGGCCCCCCGGGTTCCAAACCGTTCTGCCGCCTCGCCTTTTTGCCCCCCAGCCTCTTTGGCCTGTGTGAACAAACTTTTTGTAACCGGCGTACGGCTGTAAGGCAAACAGTGTCTAAATCCTTTGAGGTCTGCTGACATTTTAACACCCTACGCCTCGCCGTTCATAAAAAACGACGGTGATCCTGTTTTTTAACAGCCCCAGTCTTTTGCCGTGCAGGGGCACAGGGTTACAAAAAACAGCGGCCTGTTCAAAGCTGCCGCGCAACCCTTTTCTTTGGGCGTCCCCATGCCGCTGCCGGCGCGCCCTTTCAGCCGTCAGGCATGGTCCCCAAATCCAAACCGAAAACCCCAATTTTGAAAATAGCGCAGCATCGAGCGCAGCTGTCTTGTAAAATGGCTGCCGCTGCGGCTGGGCTGGCGGTTCCACGCGTGGTATACCCGCGTCCCCGGCCAATATACCACCCGGCCTTTTCTCAGCGCCTTTTGGGTGATGTCCGCGTCCTCCACATACAAAAAATACCGTTCGTCAAAGCCGCCTATCTCTTTCAGCACCGCGGTGCGCGCCACAAAAAAGCACCCGGTACAAAATTCGATCTCCTGCTGCTGCGAGAGGTCGCGGTCTTTCATCAGGTAATAGTCCTCATATTTTTTCAAAAAATGAAACGGCAGCTGCCGCCCCAGCAGCGCCATCAGGGTGGGGCGGCGTTTTGCCACCAGCTGTTCCCGTCCATCGGGAAAATACAGCCTCGGCGTCGCCATCACCACCTCCGGGTTCTGCTGCAAATAACCGCCCAGCGCGCTCAGCGCATCCTCTTTCAGCAAAATATCGGGGTTGACCACCGCGTGGTAATCGCTCTCCAGATAAGGCAGCACCAGGTTATGCGCCCTTCCAAAGCCCAAATTCTCCTGCAGCAGCAAAAAATGCGCCCGGTCTCCAAACTCTTTTTGTAAAATCTCTCCCGCATGGTCGGGCGACGCGTTATCTATCACAAAAAGCGACAGCTCGGCCCCTTTTGTCTCGTTCAAAAGGCTGCCGATACACTGCCGCGCTTTCTCCAGCTCTCCGTATAACACGATGCTGGCGCTGATCTTTGGTACTGCCATAACCACACTCCCGCCGGCGGGCCGTTTTTCCGCCGCGATGTTCTTTTGTTATTTTACCATTTTTTCTCACCGTTAATCAATGCTTTCCTTGAAAAAATACCCGCCGCGCGATATAATAAGGGCGATCATGCTGTAAAAAGCAGGAAAATCGATTTTAAACACGAAATTACGGCAGCATAAAATATAAGGATGAAGGATGTGTCTGCATATGAGTATTTCTACAGCGGCCCCCTCCAAAGACGCCTGCAAAGAGGCGCTTGCCGGTTTGCTCTCCTCTGCGTCCTCCCGCAAAAAGGCCTCGGTTTTTAAGCTTCATCTTGAAAACTTCAAGCTTTTCAACGATACTTTCGGTTACCATTACGGCGATATGCTGATCGAGAATATCGGCGCGTTTCTTGACGGGCTCTCCGCCGAAGTTTTTCACTACACCGGCGTTGATTTTATCTTTTTTCTTGAAAACTGCAGTTATACCCGCGCGCTTGAGATCGCGGACGAGATCACCTCGCGGTTTGATTCCACCTGGCATATCAACGATATGGACTGTATGTGTACCATCAACCTGGGCCTTTTGTGCCCGCCGTTGGCGGAATGGCCGGTCGATTCTGTGCTGGCCTGCCTTGAAAGCGCGGTATCTGAAGCTGCCGTCAAAGGGCAAAATCAATATGCCCTGTATAATGAGAAGCTTCAGCAGAAACAATATTTTGAGTCCACCATCGCCCGCTGCCTGAAAAATTCTCTGGCGGGCGACGGCGCCGACATCGAGGTCCGCTTTCGCCCCACCATGTGTATGGAAAAGGGCCGCTATACCCGGGCCGAATGCTATCTGCGCCTGTTCACCGAGGATTTCGGCATGCTCAGCGCCGAGCAGTTCATGCCGGTGGCTGAAGACGCGGGCCTCATCTGCGCGGTGGACAATCTGGTCATCCGCCGCGCCTGTGAGCTTTTGCAGAAACTGGTGGAACAAAAGCGCGATTTTGAGACCATCGCGGTGCCGGTCTCTCCGGTTTTGTTCTTACAGGAGAATTTTGACCAAAACCTGAAAAACATCCTTGATTCTTACGGCGTGCCCACTGAAAAACTTGCGCTGGAGGTTACGGAAAGCACCCTCATCAACTCCTTCACCTCTATCAATATCATGATGCAGAACCTGGCCGACCTCGGGATAGAGCTCATCCTGACGGATTTCGGCACCGGTTACTCAGGCATCAACAACATCCTCAACCTGCCCGTCAGCGCCTTGAAGCTTGACCGCATGTTTATCTGGGAGCTGGAGACCAACCCCCGCAGCGGCGTACTCATCGAAGGGCTGGTCTCCATCGCCAATAAACTCGGTATCAAGATCATTGCCGAAGGCGTTGAGACAGAGAACCAAAAAACCAAGCTTGAGCAGTTCGGCTGCCCCTATCAGCAGGGCTTTTATTATTCCGCCACCATCGAGGCCGAAGACCTGCCCGGGCTGTTTCCCGCTGAAGGATAAGGGGGAGCTATGAAAGAAAAAAAGCCTATGTCGAAAAACCGTTTTAAAAAGCCGCTTTATATCGTTCTCATCGTTTTGGCCGCCCTTGTGCTGCTTGCGGGTATCGTTGTCAAGATCGGTTTCGCCTATATCAATTCTCACCTGCGCACAGAGAATGAAAACGGCGAGGGGCCCGGCGTGGCCGATTCCTCAGCCGTTGAAAAAACTGTTCCCGCGCTTTCCGGCAATGTGATGAACATCCTGATCTGCGGTGTCGATTATGAGGACGACCGCTCATACGGCAAGGTGTCCGGCGCCAAAACCGATCTTATCATGCTGGTGCAGCTGGACATCAAGGCCAATAAGGCCACCTTTTTACAAATACCCCGCGACACCTATATAGACGATGCTACTCTGACGCCCGACCATAAAATAAACGGGGTATACGCCTACGGCCCGGATAAAGAAAACCCCATCGTCAACCTTGAAAAGCTCATCAACGACCGTTTCAAGCTGCCGGTGGATAAATATGTCTTCCTGGATATGGAGGGCTTCAAAGCCCTTATCGATACGCTGGTATATAATCTGGGCGGGCTTGAGGTCACGCTGCCCTATGATATATCGACAACAGATGAAACGACGGGCAAAACCGACGTTCTTGAAGCGGGCACCCATTACGTTGACGGCGCGACGGCCGAGGCCATCGTCCGCTGGCGGCATTACGACCAAACGCAGGATATCAAGCGCCTTGAGACGCAGCAGTATTTTTACGCCGCCATGTTTAAGGTGTTCAAAAGCTGCCCTCTCAGCGATTGGATCAAAGTACTGCCGGTGCTGGCCCAGTACGCCTATACCGATTTTACCGCTGAAGAGCTGCCCAGCCTGCTGGCCACCTTTAATAAACTGGGCGCGGCCGACATCACCGTTATCCGCGCCCCCGGCGGCCCTGTGAACGGCGGCAGCCATTACGGCCTGAACGCTGAAAAGCTGGCCCCCATCCTCAACCAGTATTTCCGCCCCTATTCCGACGCGGTGGACGCGGATGAGTTAAAGCTTGACACCCCTTACGCCTACACTATGGGCGAGAATGAAGCCATCATCCGCACCATGGGCGACGTGCAGGAAAAAGCAAACGGCGCCGGGGGATAATGCCGCTTTACGCTGGCTCTCCTGTAAAAAGCTGCTTATAAAAAGCTGAAAGGGACGGCCCTAAAGGGCCGTCCCTTTTTTGATTGCCGCCGCTTCCCTGCGGGCCTGCCGGCGCCGCCTCTCAGTATAAATAACCGCCGCGGGCGGACAGCGAAAAAAGCCGCTCACACCGTCGGCCATCACAAACCTTCGGCGTTTTATACCGTTCACGGTAAAACAAACGATATAAAACCGCCTGGCACAAAAAAGCCTTCTGCTGTCATCCATTTCTCATTTCACAAAGCGATTTATATTTAAAATATCATGTGCAGCGCACAAAACTATTGACAACTGCATAGAATCGTTGTATAGTGCAGGTAACTCTTTGCACTGCATTACATTCTTTCAGAATGCGAGATCAACAGTACAAACTGAGCAGGCGATGACCCGTCAAGGTCATGTGGTCGGGCCGCAATCAAGCGGCAGCAGAGTGTACAACACATAAACATGTGCGCACATCTGTGGGACAGTTGTATGTTCCACAGGTGTGTTTTTTTATACCTTTTTGGGAACTGTCTGTCTCTAATGGGGTGCCGGTAAGAGAAATGATGAGTCCGCTTATGCGGACAAAGGAGGCTTCTTTTATGACAACCGATAAAAAAAACCAAACAGCCGTAAACGCCGTACCGTCAGCAGCTGAGGAAAAACGGATCATTCAAAAGCTGTCGCTTGTAAGTATCGTTGGAAATGCGGCGCTTTCCGGTTTTAAGATCGTTGCCGGAATATTTGGCCGCTCAGGGGCTATGATCTCAGACGCTATCCATTCTTTCTCTGACGTGCTTACCACCGTCATCGCCTACTTTGGCGTGAAGCTGTCAAAAAAGAAGGCGGATAAAGCCCACCCTTACGGACATGAACGGTTTGAGTGTGTGGCGTCACTGGTTTTGGGGCTGATGCTTCTGGTCACAGGGTTTGGCATCGGCGTCACCGGCATGAAAAAGATCCTTGCGGGACACTATGAAACGCTTGCCGTGCCGGGCGCAATCGCATTGATCGCCGCAGTTGTATCTATTCTGGTAAAAGAGTGTATGTATTGGTACACCCGGTATTATGCCAAAAAAATCAACTCCACCGCTTTTATGGCGGACGCCTGGCACCACCGTTCTGACGCATTTTCCTCTGTCGGCTCTCTGGTAGGCATTGGCGGCGCTATGCTCGGTTTCCCTATCCTGGACAGTGCGGCGAGCGTCGTTATCTGTCTTTTTATCCTGAAGGTCTCATATGATATTTTAAAAGACGCCATTTCAAAAATGCTGGATACCGCCTGCGACGAAGCCTATGAAAACAAGCTGCGTCAGTTTGTTGAAAGCCAGCCGGAGGTTGTGCGGGTGGATATACTGCATACCCGAAAGTTTGGAAACAAAGTTTATATGGATCTGGAAATCGCAGTGGACGGCGACAAGCCCCTGCGGGAGAGCCACGCCGTTGCCGAACAGGTGCATAACGGCGTAGAAGCGGCTTTCCCCGACATCAAACACATTATGGTCCATGTAAATCCCGCTGAAATCGAAGGCAAGATCAATGAAGAGGAAAGATCTTAGGCAGCGTCAAGAAAATTGCTGTGCAATGATCTTTCTTGAACTTATGGGCTTTTTTTCCGGTCGGTTTATTAAAATGGCGTGCCCGTTGATTTCGATTTTCCTTTCGTTGGTATGCAAGGCGTGCCTGCGCCGGCCGGCAGTATAAATAAAACGGCCAAAAAAGCGGCGCGTCTGTCAAAGCTATTTCATGGATATACGCAGCAGTCGCTATCGTAAAAAAGCCGCCTGCCTTGGTTGGCTATACACCGGATAGTTTCAGCATATATCACGCTTGTGGATTTGGGGCGTAATGTTTGCCAAACAGGCTTACGTTCCAGGCCATACCGCTGCTGCTGGCGCCTGCCATGTTCTTTGCCCCTCGGGTTTTGCACAGCCCCCGCACTGCCATCAAAAATACAAAAGCAAGGCCCTCCGCCGAAAAAACAGCGGAGGGCCTCTTCTTTTTTCTTCAGCTCATGCGGTACAGCTCGGCATAGCGCCCGCCTTTTGCCAGCAGCTCTTCGTGGGTGCCCTGCTCTTCAATGCCGTTTTCCGTCAGCACTAAAATCAGGTCGGCCCCGCGTATGGTTGAAAGGCGGTGGGCAATGGTAAAGGTGGTACGTCCCCTGGCCAGCTCCTCCAGTGAGCGCTGCACCAGCTGCTCGCTCTCGTTGTCAAGGGCGCTGGTGGCCTCGTCCAGCAAAAGGATGGGCGGGTCTTTTAAAAAAGCACGGGCAATGCTGACGCGCTGCTTCTGTCCGCCTGAAAGCCGTGCCCCCCGCTCACCCACAAAGGTGTCGTACCCGTCTGAAAGGGCCTCGATGAACGCCTCGGCCCCGGCAAGGCGGGCGGCCCGCCTGATCTCTTCGTCACCGGCCCCGGGCCTGCCGTAGGCAATATTTTCACGGATAGTACCTGAAAAAAGGTAGACGTCCTGCTGCACCACTCCAACGGCGCGGCGCAAACTCTCCAGCGTATAGTCTTTCACATCTTTTCCGTCCAATAAAATACGGCCCCCGGTGGGGTCAAAAAAGCGGGGCAGCAAACCTGCAAAAGTGGTTTTACCGCTGCCTGAAGGGCCTACCAGCGCCACATGTTGCCCCGCCGCCACCTTCAGCGACAGGTTTGAAAACACCGGCGCGTCGCCGTCGGGATATTGAAACGATACGTCCTGAAACTCCACTTCGCCCTTTGGCGCGTGCAGTGGTTCCGCCTGCGGGCCGTCTTGCTCCGGCGCTTCGTCCATCACCTCATAAAAACGCTCGATGCCGGTGATGCCGCGCTGAAACTGCTCGTTGAACTCCACCAGCCGGGCGATGCTGGCCAGCAGGGTGCTGGCGTACAGCATATAGGCCATCAGGTCGGCGGCGGTGATCTTGCCGTACACCAAAAACAGCCCCCCGGCCAGCAACACCGTCAGATACATTACCCCGTCCATCAGCCGGGTGGAGGAATGAAACAGCGCCAGCGCCCGATACATCTTTTTTTTGACGGACAAAAACGCCTCGTTCTCTTTGGCAAAGCGGGCTTCCTCCTGCTTTTCACCGGCAAAGCTTTTTATCACTTTTACCCCCAGCAGGCTGTCCTGCAAACGGGCGTTGATCTCGCCCAGCTGCACCCGCCCGGCAAAGCTGGTGTCGTGCAGCTTGCGGTTAAAAAGCAGCGCCAGCCCCAGCATAACCGGCACTGTTAAAAAAATCAGCAGCGTCAGCCAAAAGTTCATGGTGGACAAAATGCAGAAGGAGGCGGCGATTTTGATGGCCGCGATGAAAAATTCTTCAGGGCAGTGATGGGCAAACTCGGTCACGTCGAACAGGTCGCTGGTAAAACGCGCGATGAGCTGGCCGGTTTTTGCACTGCTGAAATAGGCCCACGGCAGCCTTTGCAGATGCGAGAACAGGTCGCGCCGCATGTCCGTCTCAATACGGGTGCCCATGATATGCCCGATAGAGGACATATAATACCGCGCCCCCGCATCGATCAGCCTCAGCAAAAGATACAGCGCCGCCACCGTCACAACAGCGCGTACCGTCAGCGCGGCGGTATCCGACATACCAAGCTCGGTGAGATACCGCACCATCAGCGGCAGCGTCAACTCACAGACGGTGGTAAGGGCGCACATGAGCAGGTCTAATAAAAACACACCTAAATAAGGCTTAAAATAAGGTAAAAAACGCCGGATGCACCGGCGTGAACGTCTCTCTTCTCTCATGGCTGCCAATCTCCAAACAGGGCTTTCGCGTTTTCTTCGGTCTGGGCGATGACCGCCTGCGGCGTCATCCCTTTTATCTCTGCCAGCACCCGGGCCACACAGGGGATGAGTGAGGAATCACAGCGCCGTCCCCTATATGGCTCCGGCGCCATATAGGGGCAGTCGGTCTCCAGCAGCAGGCGCCCGGGCGGGATCACAGCGGCCGCCTCTGCCGCCCGCTTTGCGTTTTTAAAGGTAAGCGCCCCGCCAAATCCAAAATAAAAGCCCGCCTCCGCAAGCGTCCGGGCGCTTTCCGCGCTGCCGCTGTAGCAGTGCAGCACCCCTCTTGGCCGCAGGCGCAGCAGTATTTCATACGTCTCAGCATGGGCCTCGCGGTCATGCACCACCACGGGCAGCCCTAATTCAAGCGCAAGGCGGCACTGCTCCTCAAAGGCGTAGCGCTGTACATCGCGGGGGTTGTCCCAGTGGTGGTCAAGGCCGATCTCTCCCACCGCCGCCGTCAGCGGGTTTTCATACAGGGGGCGCAGGCGGGCAAGCTCCTCCTGTACGCCCTCTATGGTATCCACCTCTTCCGGGTGCAGCCCCACAGCTGCGCGGATAAAAGAATACTTTCCGGCAAGTTCAAGGCATTTTATACTGGTAGCATAATCAACACCGCATTCCAGCACCTTTCCCACGCCTTTTTCTTTCAGGCCCGAGAGTACGGCGTCACGGTCATCGTCAAAGGCCTGGCTTGTGTAATGCGCATGGGTGTCAAAAACCGGCATGGCGTTTCTCCTTTCGCGGCAGGGCAAAACCCGCCTTAGGTTGTTCTCAGTGTAAACCAGCCGCCCCGCGGCTTTTGTTTTTGGCGTACGACACGGTTTTCATAGGCTTTCGCCGCTGCTGTCCCGTTTTTTCACAACAGGGTAATGCGCTAAAATATCCTGATAGCGAAAACAGCTCTCGACATGGTCATTGATAATACCGCAGGCCTGCAGGTGAGAATATACCGTCACCGGCCCCAGATATTGAAACCCGTACCGTCTCAGGCTCTGGCTTATCTTTTGCGACAGCGCGTTCTGCGCGGGCAAACGTCCCTTTCGGTGCCCCATATATAAAACCGTTTTGCCTTTGACAAACCCCCAAAGATAATCGCTGAAAGCGCCGTATTCCGCCCTCAGCTTTTGAAAACACCGCGCGTTATGGATGACCGCTTCCACCTTACGGCGGGAGCGGATCATCCCCGGCGTCCCGAGTATCCGGGCAATGTCCTCTTCGCCGTAAGCGGCGATCTTATCATAGTCAAACCCATCAAAGCAAAGGTGAAACACCTCTCGTTTCTGCAGCATCATGTTCCAGTTGAGGCCGCACTGCATCACCTCCATCATCAAAAACTCAAATTGCTTGTGGTCGTCATGCAGGGGCACGCCCCATTCCTCATCGTGGTAACAGGTCATTTTTTCATTGCACAGGCACCAGCTGCAGCGCGGCTTGTCCAGGTTTTCTTCCATTTTTTCGTCCTCCTCTTGCTCTCTGGGGCGGTATCGTCCATGCCCCAAAACCGATGGGCGCGGCTGAGAATAAGCTGTATTGATAACATGTCCGCCTATGTTTTCTTTGTCCTGTCGGTCAGCCTGCCCCGCGCCCGCCTGTACCGCCCTGCCAAGCCCCCGCAAGCTGTAAAAGGAATAAACTTTACAGCAGTTTTTGAAAAATTTACCCTCCACACGCCTTGCGTTCCGCGCCGCCCCGCCTGCCGCTTCCGGGTTCACAGGGCGCAGCGCTGAAAGGGCCGCATACAGGGGCTCTATGAAAGCTTCGTCCCTCTATCGGGCAGACAGAAGAAAAAGCGGAGCGCGCCCCTGATAAAGTCTTCCCATCCTATGTTTCCCGGACGGAAGGCCCTGCCACAGCCACAGCCAAAGACAGATAGAGCGCGGACGCTTTATATTCGCCCCGCCCAGATGATCTGGCAGGGATAAACAGCGAAAGCCCCTCTCAGATAAAGCTTCCCTCATGTTCTTTCTCTTATAATATATACGTCCTGCTTAAAGAAATGCAGGCCCGCGGGCGGTAAAAGCCGCCCTTTGCCCCATACCTCCGCCTTGTTTCAAACGCTCTGCCAACGCAAGCGTCTCCCTTTTTATTGACAAAATCAGCGAATGTGTTTACCGGTAAAAACTTTCATTTCTTATATAGAAACGCCGTAAAAGTTTTTTGAGGCCGCTGAAAAAGGCCGTTCTATATTCTATAAAAAACAGCCGCAGCAAAGCGAAGGCTTTTTGGGGGATATTTGCCCGGTTGCCGCTTCAGCGGCGGGGGCGAGGCCATCAAGATCAAAGATTTTTTACTGCGCAATAAAAAACCAGTGCAGTCCTCGTCTCTTTTTATGCTGCTGCCATGCGCGCCTGTAAACACCTTTGCCGTCTATGACGCCCCGCCGCCCCGTGCAGGGCGCGATATGGGCGCGCCGTGATAATTCTATCACAGCCGTATTTCAGCCCACGCGCCTCATGGCCCTTCACCGCAAATATTCCCGTAACGTTCCTTCTCCATTTCAATCCCCGCCGCCCCCTGCGGGGCGCGGCGCCTGAGGAACCAGCCGCACTGAAAACGCCACTATTTTAACCCACACGCCCGGCATGGTGAAGGGCCGCAGCTAAACGCAGGGCCGAGACTTGGGCGAAGTTATCTTTTTATAAGAAAGGAGGTGAGCCTATGAAGAAACAATGGCTGATCGGCATTGGCCTTGTGGCCGTCGTGCTGGTGCTGTCAGACATAATTGCACTGTGCCTCAACCCTTCGGTATCTTTTGCCGGATTTTAAAAAGAAAAAAAACACGAAACTCTATGCAAAAAAAACGCTTGCCATTTTTCTGGTGTGCCTGCTGACGGCCGCAATGGCTGGGCCGGTTTACGCAGCCTCCACACCGGAATGGGAAGCAGGATCTGTCTTTACACCGGACGGCGTATCCTGTACGGTCGCCTTCTATTCTTATGAATCGCCGGGGCGCATTCTTGGCGTCAGGCACCGCCGCATGGGTGCAAAAGCTTACAACACACAAACCGGTGAAATATACTGCGAGGCTGTCTGGTGGCTATGACCATTATTTTGATGATTCACAAAAAACGGTCGAAATCAAAAATATGACGCGCACGGTTACGATCCCCAATACTTCTTATAACAGCTGCACAGGTTACAAAGGGGCGGGGACAGGCGCTATGGACGCCTCTATGACCTTGGTGAGGGGGCAAACATCGTATTTGAACGTGTTGCGTGCTGTTATTATGATGGGGCCTCTGAAAGGATCTCCTGATAAAAGATCTTTCACGATAAAACAGTTCGGGCGCGAAGCTTTTCGCGCCCGATTTTATGCAGTAGAAAAACCACCGGCTGCGCCGGCAGAGGTATCCCGTAAAAAGCTTCATCACCAAAAAATAGAACAAAGCGCGCGTCTGACACACGGGCTGGCGCATGAGCAGAAGTGTTGACCGAGCAGGCAAATTGCCCGTTTGCGGGCGGTGGAGCGCAAAATGCAGATGAAAGATCCTTCAGCGCGTCTTGAAGGGCCTGCCAGTAAAAGGCCTTGGCAGTGCCTGCCCAAGGCCACCGGTTTCGCTGCCGGTTATAAGTATTTCACGCCCTGATACAGAACGTGAAACACCGGTAAACCCGTTCCATTATGCCCCGGCAAAAAGGCTGCCCGCTCAAGCGCAAACCTTCCCCCGCACAGGCCAGCCGCCATTTCACCCCACAGCCGCAAAAGCCCCGCAGGCGGGGCCTGCCCGCTGAAAGGGGCCAACGCCTAGGGCCAGGGCACGCGCTTTTCTCTTCCGCTTTGCCGCCTTCTTCTTTTTGCGTCTGACGCGGGGGTGCCGGTACGCCGTTTTTTATGAGTTTCACCCCGGGGCGCGGATAGAAAAACCCGGAGAAACGTTTATAAGCGCCCACGCCGTAGGGTGCATGTTTTTATTTTCCATCCCCTGCGGCCACGGCTTTGCGGCGCTGTGCCGGCCTCAAAGCCCGTGTGCAAAAACGTATACAGGGCCAAAAGCCGCTGAAAGCGGCTTTTCTTTATCTATCAGTGTATCAGGCTGCCCGGCACCGCGCTGTCGGGAAAAAACGTCACCAACGCGCCGCCGTCCGCCGTATCGGCGGCCATCACCATCCCCTCGCTGACGTAAGCCCCTTTCAGCATGGGGCGGGGGGCCAGGTTTGCCACGATACCCACATTGCGCCCGGTCAAATCCTCCGGCCGGTACCATTTTGCAATGCCGGAGAGAATGGTGCGTTCCCGCTCGCCGTCAAACAGCGTCAGCTTCAAAAGCTTTTTGCTCTCCTTCAGCTGCTCACAGGCCAGTACCTTTGCCACCCGCAGCTCACATCTGCAAAAATCGTCAATGGTGATCTCTGGCAGGTGTTCCAGCGGTTTTATGTTTTCCGCAGGCGCGGGCTGGGCTTTCGGCGGCTCTTTTTCAGCGGCTGCGGCCTGTTTTTCAGCCCGGATAGCCTCCAGCTCCGCCAGTTCTTTGGCCGCGTCAATACGGGGGAACAGCGCCTCGCCCTTGTGTACGGTATAGCGCTCCACCGCGCCGTAGGCAAACCCCTCAAAGGCCAGCGCCGCTTCGTCAAGGCCCAGCTGCGCCGCTATTTTGGGGGCGGTAAAGGGCAAAAACGGGGCCAGTAAAATCGCCGCCGTCCGCAGCGCCTCGCACAGGTTATATAAAACGCCCTCCAGCCGGTCTTTGTTCGCCTCGTCCCGGGCCAATACCCAAGGGGCGGTCTCGTCGATATATTTGTTGGCCCGCTGCACCACCTTAAAAATCTCCATGGTCGCCTGCGGCAGCAGCAGCTTGTCCATACAGGCGGTGGTTTTTTCAGGGCAGGCGCCGATCATCCCGATCAGCTCTTCATCCCATTCGCCCTCTGGGTCCTGCTTTCTCACAACGCCGCCAAAATATTTTTCAGCCATCGATACGGTGCGCGACAGCAGATTGCCAAGGTCGTTGGCCAGGTCGGCGTTGATACGGCTGATCAGCGCCTCATTAGAAAAATTACCGTCGTTGCCGAAGGGTATCTCGCGCAGCAAAAAATACCGGATGGCGTCGGCGCCGTAACGGCTGCACAAAATCACCGGGTCTACCACATTGCCTACGCTTTTACTCATTTTTCCGCCGTCCAGCAGCACCCAGCCGTGCCCAAACACCCGCTTGGGCAGCGGCAGGTCAAGCGCCATCAAAATCGCGGGCCAAATAATGGTATGAAAACGCAGGATCTCTTTGCCCACCATATGGATATCGGCGGGCCAATATTTTTCATAGTCATCATAAGCGTCGTTGCCCCAGCCCAGCGCGCTGATATAGTTTGAAAGGGCGTCTACCCAGACATATACCGTATGCGACGGGTCGAAGCTGACGGGTATGCCCCATTTGACGCTGGTGCGTGAAACGCAGGTATCCTGCAGCCCCTGCTTGATAAAGGCGATCATCTCATTTTTGCGGGTCTCGGGCTGGATGAACTCGGGGTTCTCCTCATACAGCTTTAAAAGGCGGGGGGCATATTTGCCGATTTTGAAAAAGTAAGCCTCCTCCTCCGCCTCGTAAACGTCGCGGCCGCAGTCGGGGCATTTTCCGTCCTTCAGCTGGCTGTCCGTCCAAAAGCTCTCGCAGGGCTTGCAGTAGTGCCCCTTATAAACGCCTTTATAAATATCGCCCTGCTCATACAGCTGCTGAAACACCTTTTGCACCGTCTGCACATGGTACTCGTCGGTGGTGCGCACATACCGGTCGTTCGAGACGCCCAAAAGCTTCCACAATTCTTTGATAGAAGCCACGATGTCATCCACATATTCTTTTGGCGTTACGCCCTTGGCCTTGGCTTTGTCCTCTATCTTCTGGCCGTGCTCGTCTGAGCCGGTCAAAAACATCACGTCGTAGCCCTGCATTCGTTTATACCTCGCCAGCGCGTCGCAGGCCACAGTGGTATAGCTGTGCCCGATATGCAGCTTATCGCTCGGGTAATAAATAGGGGTGGTAATATAATAGGTGGGTTTCGACATGATTCTTCATCCTTTCTTTTTCATACGGCCTGTAAAACCGCGTGAACAGATATAGTATAACAAATTCGTTTTCTCACTGCAAGGCTTAGGCCGCCCTGCCCGTTCGCTTTTGTGTAGGAGTACCATACATCTTGGACAGTGAGGAGAAAAAGGGTAGAAGGATGAGGCCCCATCGGTTAAAGTTGAGTTACCACACGCCAACAAAACTGAGAGGAGGCCGCATCCTTCATGAGCAAGCATATAGGCGTATCGGCAATCCCTGATGAAATATGCGGAGAAATACGGAGTTGGGCGTGCGAGCCGGAAGCACAATAGAGCTCGGTCGTATATCTACTTCTGGAAGGGGCGGTGGGACGGCACAGTACAGTCTTTGGCGTGCCAATCCCGCAGGCCCCATCACCATCCCAACGAGCATACGCCGGAGAAACTCAAGCTCATCCGGGACATGCGCCGCAGAAACCCGGAACTGGGCTTGCCGGAGCTGTGGCACAGGCTGAAAAAACGCGGATATACCCGCCGTCCGGAGAGCTTATTCCGCGTTCTGCGCAGATTGGGCCTGTCTGGTGTTGTTCAAGAGAAATTGGCATACAAGCCCAAGCCCTACCAGCAGATGACCTATCCCGGACAACGGGTACAGATCGACGTCAAGCTCGTGCCCAAAGCCTGTATCACCGATCCTGAGCTGCGCCTGTTCCAGTACACCGCCATCGACGAGCGACGAGTTCTCTCCCCTGCGCTTCCTCTGGGCCTATGAGGAACAATCTACTTACTCCTCCGCCGATTTCCTGATCAGAGCCGTTGAGTAGTTCCGGCGAAGGGGCATCACCGTGGAGTGTGTCCAGACCGACAATGGCTTTGAGTTCACCAACCGCTTCTCCAACTCCAAGCGGGACTTAACCATCTTGTTTGAAGCTGCCACACAGCGTCTGGCATCCGCCACAAGCTCATCCGCCCCTACACCCTCAGGCACAGCGGCAAGTTGGAGCGCGGCCACCGTGAGGGCCAGAGGCGTTTCTACGACTCTCACCGCTTTTTCTCCCTTCATGACTTCGCAGCTCAACTCGCTGTCTACAATGCATGCTCCAACAACAGACCCATGAGACCGCTTAACTTGCTTTCTCCTCGTGACTTCCTTGCTTTGTTCCTTTGTCCAATATGTTTGACAATCCTACATAGGCCGCCCTGCCCGTCCGCTTTTGCCGGGGGATGATACCTTTCAGCAAAACAGATACCTACTCACACCTCAAACCGGTGCGGCGGGCGCCTTCGCCGCTGTTTTCTCCTTTTTCTCCCTGCCGTTTTCTACAGCCGTCCGGTATTTTTGTTTTTACACCGCCGCCTGTTGCGGGCCTCGCTTTTTTGTATAGGCAAAGCTTCTTCCGCCTTTCTATAAAAAGCCCCGGCCTTTTCAAAACTTTCAGCGGCCTGATAAAACGTGAACCACGCCTGTCGATCGATTAAAAGCCATCTTTATGGGCAGGCGGTATCCCCGCCGCACCTGTTTTCAGCCGGATGCCCAAAGACTTTTTTCAGCGCCGTCCAGCCCTTTTTCAGCCATCCGGCCCTGCGCCTCTCCGTACACATAAAAACGCCGCCCGCATAAGCGGGCGGCGTTTACCATTTTAAAAAATTTTATCCGTTTTGCTGCTGACGGGCGGCTAAATCAGCCAGCGCCTCTTTGCGCGAGAGATCGATCCTGCCCTGGCCGTCGATTTTGATGACTTTTACCAGCAGCTCGTCGCCTACCGCAACCACATCCTCAACCTTCTCAACGCGTTTTGCATCCAGATGCGAGATATGCACCAGACCCTCTTTGCCCGGGGCGATCTCAACAAACGCGCCAAAGTTCATCAGACGGGTCACACGGCCCTTGTAAATAGCGCCGATCTCGGGGTCTTCCACAATGGTGCGGATAATGGACACCGCGCGGTCGAGATCCTCTTTGGCGACGGCGCAGATAAAGATATGGCCGTCTTCTTCAATGTCGATCTTGGCGCTGCAGTCGGCACAAATTTTTTGAATGACCTTGCCGCCTTTGCCGATGACTTCGCTGATCTTGTCAACGGGGATGCGCAGCGTCTGCATCTTGGGGGCGTATTTTGAAAGCTCAGAACGCACCGCGGGAATTGCCTTCAAAATCACCTCGTCAATGATATGCTCGCGGGCGATCTTGCATTTCGCAAAGGCGTCCTCGATGATCTCATAGGTGAGGCCGTCGATCTTGATATCCATCTGGATGGCGGTAATACCGTTTTTGGTACCGCCCACCTTAAAGTCCATATCGCCGTGAAAATCCTCAACGCCCTGAATATCCACCATCGTCATCCAGCGCTCGCCCTCGGTAATCAGGCCGCAGGAGATACCGGCCACCGGGGCCTTGATGGGCACACCCGCATCCATCAGGGCCAGCGTGCTGCCGCAGATGGACGCCTGAGAGGTAGAGCCGTTGGAGGACAGCACCTCGCTGACAAGACGCATGGCGTACGGAAATTCCTCTTCACTGGGCAGCACCGGCAGCAGCGCCCGCTCGGCCAGCGCGCCATGGCCGATCTCACGGCGGCCCGGGCTGCGCAGCCCGCGCGCCTCACCCACCGAGTACGGCGGGAAGTTATAATGGTGCATGTAGCGCTTGGTCTCTTCGTTGTCGATGCCGTCCAATATCTGCGCGTCACGGCTGTTTGAAAGGGTAGCCACCGTCAGCACCTGCGTCTGGCCGCGGGTAAACATACCGCTGCCGTGGGCGCGGGGCAGAAGGCTGACTTCAGCGGCAAGCGGACGGATCTGGTTGATACCGCGGCCGTCCACGCGTTTGCCGTCGTCAAGCAGCCAGCGGCGCACCACAAACTTCTGCATTTTATACATCAGCGTCTCGATAATGCCGTCGCCCCACTGCTCGGCATACTGGGCCGACAATCTGTCGCGGATGGGCGCCAGCGCCGCGTCCCGCACATTTTTGTCGTCGGTATCCATGGCGGCTTTAAAGTCGTCCAGATACTGCTCTTTCACGGCTTCAAACAGGTCATGGTCAAGCTCCATCGACTGAAAATCGATTTTCGGTTTGCCGATCTCAGCCACGATGCCGTTGATGAAGGCGATCATCTTTTTGATCTCGGTGTGGGCGGTTTTAATGGCGTCCAGCATGGTGATCTCGTCCACCTCGTTGGCGCCCGCCTCGATCATGACGATCTTCTCCTGGCTGGCCGCCACCGTCAGCGCCAAATCAGATTTTTTGCGCTGCTCCTCGGTGGGGTTCACTACCAGCTGGCCGTCCACCAAGCCCATAAAAGCCCCGGCGATGGGGCCGCTCCAGGGGATGTCCGAGATGGACAGTGCGATAGAGGTGCCGATCATACCCGCGATCTCCGGGCTGCAGTCCTGGTCCACGCTCATGACGGTCATCACAACCGAGACGTCGTTGCGCATATCTTTGGGGAACAGCGGACGGATGGGCCGGTCGACCACACGGCTGGTCAAAACGGCCTTTTCACCGGGACGTCCCTCGCGGCGCATAAAGCTGCCGGGGATGCGGCCGACGGAATACAGTTTTTCCTCAAAATCCACTGAAAGAGGGAAAAAGTCAATGCCGTCGCGGGGATGGTCGCTCATGGTGACGTTGCACAGCACGGCGGTATCGCCATAGCGCACCATGCAGCTGCCGTTGGATAAGCAGCACATCTTCCCGGTCTCGACAACAAACGGGCGGCCGGCAAATTCGGTTTTGTACACCTTGTACTCGGTAAATTCTTTCTGTTCAAAGGGCTCGTACAACATTTAGGGTTATCCTCCTTTAAAATCAGGCGGAAAGCGGTTTTAGCAATAAATCAAACCTTTTTCGCAGCTTTTGAAAAAAGCTTGATTCACTGCTAAACCCCGTCTTCCTGCCGTTTTTGTTCGGGCCGGACGGCCCGAAAGACAGTAACAAGGCAGATGACGGCGAAAGGCCGTCATCTGCCCTATACGGTACTTATTTACGCAGGCCCAGCTTGGCGATCAGGGCGCGGTAACGCACAACATCCTTT
Source organism: Oscillospiraceae bacterium (assembly GCA_030538855.1). Classification (GTDB taxonomy): domain Bacteria; phylum Bacillota; class Clostridia; order Oscillospirales; family Ruminococcaceae; genus JAUNTE01. The sequence continues at coordinate 9,602 of JAUNTE010000001.1, read as the reverse complement.
TTCTGCAAATAGGCCAGCAGACGGCGGCGTTGGCCAACCATTTTCAAAAGGCCGCGGTAGCTGTGATGGTCCTGCTTGTTGGCTTTCAGATGTTCGTTCAGGTGGTTGATGCGCGCGGTCAGCAGCGCAACCTGCACCTCGGGAGAACCGGTGTCCTTCTCGTTGACACGGTTTTCGGCAATAATGGTCTGTTTGTCCTGCATGGGTTATTTCTCCTCATTTGTTTTTATTTGCTGATACGCCCGAAGCTAAGCAGTGGGAAGATGAGGCCCTCATAGCTTACACCCAAAACTGAGCGCACGGGTACAGCATATGCGGTTATTATAGCATGAAGCCTGAAATTTGTAAAGCAAAGTTTTCTCTTCTCTGTAAACACGCGCAGGGCCTAAATATCTGCAGGCACCTTCTTCTAAATTGCACCGACACTCATCAATGCGGCCCCGCCGGTCAACATAATAAAAGTTACCGGCGTACCGGTAATGGTAAATATCTCCCACACCGTCAACGCTGTTTCTGTCTTTGATATAATAAAAAGAACGCTGCTGTAAAAAATAGCCGAGAATGAATGACGCTGCGGCTGGGGTTATCATGTTTATTTTTTGGTTATTCGCCCGGTTGCCGCTTTAGCGGCGAGGGCGAGGCCATCGAGATCAATTATTTTTTATTGCGCAGTAATAAAAAATAATCTCAAAATAAAAAACAGGACGCAGGCTATGGACGCCGCATGGAGAATCGTCTCTTTCGCTGTCCATATTTTTCACTGCGTCCGGTCTTTAAAGGATAGGCGATCCTTTATTTTTCCGTTCAAACAAAAGGCCCCTGGCTGTTTCGCTTTTTAAAATACTCCTGCGCCGCTTTCGCCGCTTCAAAAACGCAGTTTTTCAATTCCTCCAGCGTGTCAAACTTTTTGCTGGGGGCGATATACTCATAAAACCGGATGACGGGCGCCTCATCGTAAAGGTCTCCCTCATAGCCGGGGATAAACGTTTCACATGTGGCGCCTTGCCCGTTCACCGTAGGCCGTTCACCAAAACCGGTGGCGGCGGGCCGTTCTTCCCCCTCCAACACCACACCGGTGATGTAAATGCCGTATTTGGGGGTGTGCATGCCCTCGGGGTAAATCTGATTGATGGTGGGAAAGCCCAGCGTGCGGCCCAGCTTTTTGCCGTGCACTACAGGAAACGAGATTTCATACGGCCGCCCCAGCAGGGCGTTCACCAACGGCATATCCCCCTCTGAAAGCGCCGCCCGGATGCGGGTGGAGCTGACGGGTGCCCCCTGATAATAGGCGGTGCCGCAGATAAACACCGCGATCCCCAGCCGTGCGCACAAAACCTTCAGCAGGGCGGTGTCGCCCTGGGCGGCGTGCCCAAAGCGAAAATTCTCACCGCAAAAAACCGCTTTCGCATGTAAAACGCCGTGCAGCACCTTTTCAACAAATTCTTCCGCGCTCAAATTGTGAAAGCTTTCAAACGAAGGGGCGGCATACAGCGCGGCCCCCAGGGCCCGCAGGGCGGCGCGGCGGGCGCTCTCGGTATAAAGGTCGCGCCCTTTTGTGCGCACGCCTGAAAAAGTAAAGGTGAACACCGCCGGGGTAAGCCCTTTTTCCCGCGCGTAGCGCACCGCTTCCCCTACTACCTTTTGATGTCCCAGATGCACGCCGTCAAAATATCCCAGGGCCACGGCGCTGCCCCCGGCGGCATAGGGCGCCGCCAACGAGAGATCGGTGACGCATTCCATCCGGCTCATCCCTCCCGCTCTATAAATAGTCGTTTTACCTTCGCTTCGCCGCACTGCACCTCGAAAAGGCCTAAAAAGCCCTCTTCAAAATAGGCGCGGTAAACGCCGTCCTCTAAGGCCAAGGCGCTTTTCGCGCCGTTTTTCAAAGCTGCCGCGCACGCAGCGCCCACCGTCACGGCGGGATACTGGGGAAATACCGAGTCCACCGGGTACAGCAGGTCTTTCAGCCGGCCCTCTTCTTTGGCGCGGCATATCTCATCTACCGTATGCGCCTTTTCAAGGGTATATGCGCCGCTGCGTATGCGCCGCAGGCCGCTCAGCACGGCAGGCGCATCCAGCCTTTGGCCCAATTCTTCTATCAGCACCCGCACATAAGTACCTTTTGAGCAGGAGACCCGTACCCAAAACTCGTTTTCCTCTTCCCGCCTCAGATAATCGAAAGAAAATATCTCTATCGGGCGGGGGGCGCGCACGGCCTCCTGCCCTTTGCGGGCCAGCTTATAAAGGGGCTGGCCGTTCACCTTGACGGCTGAATACATCGGCGGCGTCTGCATCTGTTTTCCCGCAAAAAAAGGCAGGGCCGCTTTAACCGCAGCCTCTTCTATCAGCACCTTTTTTTCCTCCAGCACCCTTCCGGTAATATCGCCGGTGTCGGTGCGCAGGCCAAAAAAAGCTTTTGCTTCATAAGCCTTGGTGTGGTCCTGCTGCATATCCACGGCGCGGGCGGCGGGGCCTACAAAAAGAGGCAGCACGCCGGTGGCCATCGGGTCAAGCGTGCCGCTGTGTCCAATTTTTTTAGTGCCAAGCACGCCCCGCATCTTTGCCACCACGTCAAAGCTCGTCCAGCCCGCAGGCTTATCCACGATCAAGACGCCGTTCAGCATAGCGCCGCGCCCTCGTCGGCCGATTGCTCAGGCTCGACCCCCAACTCCTTGGCGGTCTCCGCCAACAGCGCGTCAACGGCATATTTCATACCGCCGATGATCTCGCACCCGGCGGCCTGTTTATGGCCGCCGCCGCCCAAGCGCGCGGCGATGGCGCAGGCGTCCACATCCCGTGAGGTACGTACGCTTACCTTATAGCTGCCGGTGGGCTGCTGGCGCACTGTGATGCCCACCTTCACCCCTTCAATCATCCGCGGGATGGCAGTGATGCCCTCAAGGTCTGTGCTGTCCGCGCCGCTCTCTTCGATCTCTTCACGGCTCAGTGCCACCACGGCGCATTTGCCCCCGTAATAATAGCGCAGGTTTTCAAGAGACCGCTTTTCAATCGCAAGGCGCGGGCGGCTTTTGCTCTCAAATAAAAGGGTGTTCAGCATTTGGTAATCGGCGCCCAACTCCATCAGCTTTGCCGCTACGGCATGGGTTTTGGGCGTGGTATTGGCAAATTTAAAACAGCCCGTGTCGGTTGCAACGCCGGTATACAGGCAGCTTGCGATGCAGGGGGTGATCTCCACGCCCATCTCAAGCAGCAATCCATAGATGAACTCGGCCGTGGCCGCGGCTTCTCCATCCAGCAGCAAAGCTTTTGCATAGCCGCTGTTGCTGGGGTGATGATCGATGCACAGGTCGGCCCTTTCGCCGTAGCCCACCGTGGCTTCGCCGAACAGCTGCAGCCCCGCCACATCCACCGCCACGATATACCCGGGCTCAAAATCTTCGGCATATGCCCCCAATTCCATATAGGCATACCGGTCGGGTATGGGGTCGCTGCACAGCACCGCCGCCCGTTTGCCAAGCTGCCGCAGCGCCCAATACAGCGCGCCCGCGCTGCCCAGGGTGTCGCCGTCCGGGTTTTTATGGCAAAGCAGCAATATGTCGTCAGCCGCGCGCAGACGCTCGATAGCCTGCTCTATCGTCAAAATCTCACTCATTATCTTTCAGTTCCTCAATCATCTCGTTGATATGGGCGGCGTAAGCGGCGCCGCCGTCGGCCAGAAAAATAAACTCCGGCGCTTTGCGGATGTGCATGCGGCGGCTCACCTCTCCGCGGATATGCCCGGCGGCCCGTTTCAGCGCCGCCACCGCCTCGGCGGTGGCCTCGGCGCTGCGCGGGCCGTCCAGCACGCTCACATGCACCTTGGCGCTGGAAAGGTCCTGCGTCACCTCTACCCGGGTCACCGTGAGAAATCCCTGTACCCGTGGGTCCTTCATCTCTCCGATGATGGCCACGACCATCCGTTTCATATCTTCATTGAGACGTCCATGTTTGCTTTGAGGCATAGTCCCGTTCCTTTCTCATGAGGCCCGGCAGGGCCGGGCCCCACTCTCACCGTTTATAAAAGTTTTGCTGCCGGACGGTATCCCGGCAATAACATTATTCGCGGTACTCCTCCATGATAAACGCTTCAAAAATATCGCCTTCTTTAATATCCGCAAATTTTTGAAGGCCGACGCCGCACTCATAGCCGCTGGCAACCTCTTTTACGTCGTCTTTAAACCGGCGCAGAGAGTCGATCTCGTCCTCGGTGATCACCACGCCGTCGCGCACCAGGCGTATCTTGGCGGCCCGGGTAATCTTGCCCTCCTGCACATAGCAGCCCGCAATGGTACCGGCAGAGGATATTTTGTATACCAGCCGCACTTCGGCGCGGCCCAGCTCCACCTCACGGTATTTCGGGGCCAGCATGCCTTTCAGCGCGTCGGTGACGTCGTTGATGGCGTCGTAGATGACACGGTACATCCGCATTTCAACGTCGGCCTGCTCCGCCTCGGCTTTGGCCACCTGGTCAGGCCGTACGTTGAAGCCAATGATGATGGCGTGGCTGGCCTCCGCCAGCATGACGTCGCTTTTTGAGACGGCGCCCACCCCGGCGTGGATGACCTTGACGCGCACCTCTTCATTTGAGAGCTTTTCAAGGCTCTGCTTGACAGCCTCGGCACTGCCCTGTACGTCGGCCTTTACCACGATGGGCAGCTCTTTCATCTCGCCCTGCGCGATCTGGCTGAACAGATTCTCCAGCGTCACCTTCTGATAGCTGCTGAACTGTTCCTCTTTGGCGGCGTTCTGCCGTTTTTCAGCCAGTTCTCTGGCCAGCTTCTCGTCTTCTACCGCGTCAAAAACGTCGCCCGCGGCGGGCACCTCGGTCAGGCCGGTGATCTCTACCGGGGTAGAGGGGCCTGCCTGCTCCAGCTTTTCGCCCTGGTCGTTCGTCATTACGCGCACACGGCCCACGGCGGTGCCCGCGATGATCACATCGCCCTGGTTGAGGGTGCCGTTCTGCACCAATATCGTGGCGACAGGGCCTTTCCCCTTATCCAGACGCGCCTCGACAACAGCGCCCTTGGCGCGGCGGTGCGGGTTGGCCTTCAGTTCTTTCAGTTCCGCCACCAGGTTGATACTCTCCAGAAGGTTATCGATGCCTTCGCCCGTCATTGCCGACACCGGCACGCAGATGGTGTCTCCGCCCCATTCCTCGGGCACCAGCTCATACTGTGTCAGCTGTTCCTTTACATGGTCGGGGTTGGCGGTGGGTTTATCCATTTTGTTGATGGCTACGATAACGGTGACGCCCGCAGCCTTGGCGTGGTTGATGGATTCAATGGTCTGGGGCATAATGCCGTCGTCGGCGGCCACCACCAGCACCGCAATATCGGTGAGGTTCGCGCCCCGGGCGCGCATAGAGGTAAACGCCTCATGGCCCGGCGTGTCAAGGAAGGTGATGACTTTCCCGTTCATCTCAACCTGATACGCGCCGATGGCCTGGGTGATGCCGCCAGCTTCGGCCGCCGTCACACGGGTCTTGCGGATAGCGTCCAGAATAGAGGTCTTGCCGTGGTCGACGTGGCCCATCACCACCACCACAGGGGGCCGTTCCTCCAGGTTTTCTTCGGTGTCCTGCACCTCTTCGCTGAACAGCTGCTCTTCAATGGTGACATGTACCTCATGTTCCACCTTCGCGCCCAGCTCGTCGGCCACCAAAGCGGCGGTATCAAAATCCACCAGTTCGGCAACCGAGGCCATCACACCCAGCCCCATCAGCTTTTTGATGACCTGGGCGGCGGTCACTTTCAGCCGCGCGGCCAGTTCTCCCACCGCGATCTCGTCGGGTATCTGCACCTTCAGCTGGGCTTTTCTGGCCTTCTCCAACTGGATGCGCTGCAGCCGCTCCGCCTCTGTCTCACGGCGGCGGCCAAAATTGCCGCCCGGGCCGCGTCCGCCAAAGCGGTTGTTTTGTTTTTGGCCGAACTTCTGCTTGTTCTGATTGCCCGCGGTCTTTTTCTTGCGGTTGGCCTGCGGCTTGGATTGGGCAAGCTCGGTATATTTTTCGTTGAATTTGTCCAGGTTTATGTCCACCGTCCTGGTATCCACCGTCATGGTCACCACCTCGCGCTTCGGCGCGGCGGCTTTCTGCGGCTTTTCGCCCTGCTGCTCTTTTACAGGCGGGTGCTTTTTGGTCTGGGGCGCCTCAACCACGGTACCGTCCGCGCGTTTCAGCGGCTCGGCGGGCACCTCTTTCTTCTCGGGCTGGCCCGAGGCCAGATAAGCATCCAGGCTCTTTACCTGTTTTTCCCTTGTCAGCTTTTCCAGGGCGTAGTTCATCTCGTCCTCGCTGAGGGGCGAGGTATGTTTTTTCGCTTCGCCGCCTTTCGCGCTGAACAGGTCGATCAGGTCTTTATTCGCAAGCCCCAGATCCTTCGCAAAATCGCCAAGTTTATATTTTATATTGATAGCCATATTATAGCGTTCCTCCTTCGAGATTCTTCTCCACAAGCGCGGCCAGGTTCTCATCTGTCACCGCGAACACCGCGGTGGGCTTGCGGGTGATCGCCAGCAGGTCGTCTGCGGCGAGGGGCAGCGTTTTCAGCGGCGCCAGTTCTTCACAAAAGCGTTCCACCCGCTGCCGGGTTTTTGGCGAGAGATCGGCGGCCGTCAGCACCAGCACGGCCCGCCCCCGCATAACGTCCTCTTTCACGGCGTCAAAACCGCAGGTGAGGGCGCGGGCGCGGCGGCACAGGCTGAGGGCCGAAACCAGCTTGTTCATTCCGGCGTCTCCCCGGCGCGCTGGCCTATCTCGCCTTCAAGCCGCTCATAAATTTCAGGCGGTATCTCACAGGCAAAGCCGCGCTCCAGCCTTTTGGCCTTGCGCGCTTTGGCAAGGCAGGCCGCGTCCGGGCAGAGATAGGCCCCCCTGCCCGCTTTTTTTCCCGTCAGATCCACCGAGATCTCTCCTTCGGCAGAGCGTACGACGCGCACCAGCTCTTTTTTAGGCTTCTGCTCCATACAGCCAACGCATTTGCGCACGGGTATCTTTTTCATGGCAGCCCTTCTCCCTCCTGCAAGCAGCATTTATTTTCAGTCCGCCCCTTATTTTTCCGCGGCGGGTTCCTCTTCTCCGTAATATCCGCTTTCGGGCCGAATATCGATATTATAGCCCGTCAGCCGGGCGGTCAACCGGGCGTTCTGCCCTTTGTTGCCGATGGCCAGCGACAGCTGGTGATCGGGCACGGTCACCCGGCAGCTTTTCTGGTCGCCCTCCAGCAGCTCTACCTTCACCACGCTGGCGGGCGAAAGCGCCGCTGAGATAAATTCGGCCGGGTCGTCGCTGTAACGCACAATGTCGATCTTTTCTCCGCCCAGCTCCTCTACGATGCTGCTCACCCGCTGGCCATGGGGGCCGATGCAGGCGCCGACGGGGTCGACATTTTCGTCCTTTGACCACACCGCCATTTTGGTGCGCATGCCGGCCTCACGGCTGATGGCCCTGATCTCGACGGTGCCGTCGAATATCTCAGGCACCTCCATCTCAAACATCCGCTTGACAAGGCCGGGGTGGGTACGGCTGATCATAACCTTCGGGCCGCGGTCGGTCACCGTCACATCGACGACGTACACCTTCACATGCTGTCCCTCGTACAGTTCCTCGCCGGGCACCTGCTCGTTGCGGGGCAGGATGGCCTCGCCCTTGCCAAGCTCCAGGCTGACGATGCCGCGTTTATCATCCACCCGGGTGACGACGGCGCCCACGATCTCATGCGCCTTTGACTGCATCTCGTTATAAAGCTGGCTGCGCTCGGCCTCCCGCAGGCCCTGGCGGATGACATGCTTGGCCGTCTGGGCCGCGATGCGCCCAAACTCTTTGGTCTTCAGGGGGATGGCGATCTGCCCGCCCGCCTTGGCCGTTTTGCGGATCTCCTGAGCGTCCGGCGTCAAAATATAGTTGTGAAGGTTGACAGGCGGTTCGCGGTGCACGGGGGCCTCCTCCATCTCATCGCCGTCCTCCGCCTGCTCTTTTACAGGCTCAGGGTCAGGGCGGCGGACGCCGGGCATCTCATCTACAACGTCTTTGATGATGGATACCGCAAATTTGCCGCTCTCGGGGTCGATCTCTACCTTGATGCGGTCTTCATCCACCTCGTAATCCTTTTTCACGGCGCTCTCGATGGCTTTGGTGATCTTTGCAATCAATTCTTCCGCGCTGATGCCGCGTTCCTTCTCCAGCATGGCAAGCGCTTCAAAAAATTCGTTATTCATTTTCCGGTATCCTCCTCAAAATAAATCTTTATCGTCGTTCAGCTTCACATATGCTACAGCATCTTTTTCCAGCGTAAGGTCTCCTTCTTCCGCCGTCGTCAAAATCACGCCTTCGGCGGTTTTGCCGCGCAGGATGCCCTCGATATCGCGCTGTCCGTTCCGGGGGCGGTACAGATGCGCCGTCACCTCACGCCCGGCCATGGCTTCAAAATGCTCCTCTCTCGTCAGGCGGCGGCCAAGGCCGGGGCTGCCCACCTCGAGGTAATAGCTCTCCGGGATGGGGTCGGCCTCGTCCAGCAGCGGGTCGAGCGCGCGTGAAAATTTTTCGCAGGCGTCGGTATCCATCACTTCACCGTCGGCCCGGTCGGCCAATACGCGCAAAAACCGGTCCGGCCCCTCTTTTTCAAAGCGCACGTCCCACAAAACAAGGCCCTGCGCCTGCGCCACCGGCGCGGCCAGCGCCTCTACCACGGCGGTCACACCGCCCTTTCCCTTTGCCATCCGGCACCTCCTGTTTTCGCTGTAACAACAGAGAAGAGCGGGCTTTTGTCAAGCCCACTCTTCGGATTTGGTTTATTCAGCTTACGAATATATAGTATACCATCCTTTTTGAAAAATGCAAGGGGTTTCCGCTTTTTATCTGTCTGGCCGCGCCTTGGGGCAGGTTCGGCAGTTTCGCAAAAATATTTTCCATTTTTTGTAATCTATGACAAATTTTAAAAACAGCGGAAAAATACGCCCGCAGTCCGCCGTTTTTCTTTATAATAGTCTTATACTCCGCTCGACACATTTCGACATTTACCCTTTTAAAACCCTATGGCCCCGCGCCATAGCAGTGCTTTCAGCCGTCCCATCCTAATCATGATTCGACTCTATCTTCTAAAAAATGCCACAAAAAAAAGCTTGTTTTTCTTATAATACAAAATAGCGGGTACCTCAATAAAAAAGGCTGCGCCCGCAGGCCGGTAAGCGGCCCTGCCGCCGCGTACGGCGGCGGCCTTTGGCCGCAGGTCTTTACCGGTTTATCCGCCGCCCGTTACCCGGATTGCCGAAACCCGCCTCCGAGGAAAAAGAACAGGAAAGCATATCCCAGACGCACACTTATCCGCTGTACTCTGCTTTCCCCCTGCTTACCGCACCCTTCCGCCGCTTTGCCGCCGCGCGGCCCTTTGCCCTACGCCGCCCGCATTCGTCATATTTTATTCTTGAAAGGTGACTCACCATGGATCTGACACAAAACGTCTCTTTACCGCTCTGCCTCGACGTGCAGGGCCTGCACAAAAGCTACCCCGCGCCAAAAGATGAAAAACGCCCGGACGGCGGCCGGCTGAAAAAGGCGCTGGATGGCGTCAGCTTCACCCTCGGTCCGGGGCTTTACGGCCTTTTAG
>JAUNTE010000377.1 GCA_030538855.1 Oscillospiraceae bacterium | reverse complement strand
TTTGAACCGCACGTTCGACATGTGCTTTTGTGTTGCAAAAAGGCCCTCCCGCGGGAGGGCCTTTTTAAACGGCTTTTTACCTGGAGATTCCTTTATAAAACTACGGCGGCAGACTTTTTGAGAGGAACCTTTCAGCTTTCTTCCTGTTCCGCCTTAGGGGCGGGGGCTTCATCGTTCAATGTCTCATCCAGCACCTGGTATAATTTGTGCAGGTCGACCGGCTTTTCCAGATGTCCGTTCATGCCGCTCTCGATGGATTTTTTCATATCTTCACTGAACGCGTTGGCCGAAAGCGCAATAATAGGCACCGTTCTCGCGTCCGACCGCTGCATGATACGGATGGCGCGAGTGGCTTCAAGGCCGTCCATCACCGGCATTTGAATATCCATCAAAAGCAGATGGTAATAGCCCGGCGCCGAGGCGGCGAACATGTCTACCGCCTGGCGGCCGTTTTCGGCCGTCTCTACCGACACATGGGCGGTCTCAAGCAGGGTTTTGGCAATTTCGGTGTTAAGCTCATTGTCCTCTATCAGCAGGATGCGTTTTCCGGTATAATCCGGGGGCCACTGCTTTTTCTGGACGGGCCGGGCCTCGGTTTCTCCGGGTTCTTTTCCGTAGGACAGCTCAATATCAAACCAGAAACGAGACCCCTTGTTCTCTTCACTCTGCAGCTGGATAGACCCGCCCATCAGCTGCACCAGATTGCTGCTGATAGAAAGGCCAAGGCCGCTGCCGCCATACTCGCGCGCGACGCCGCTGCCCGCCTGTTCAAACGCTTTGAAAATATGCTGCGACTGCTCAGACGAGATACCGATGCCGTCGTCCTGTACGATAAAGCGAAGATAGGCTTTGCCGGCGGATTTTTCTGCCAGTTTTTCAATCTTCATCAGCACATGGCCGCCGCTGGGCGTAAATTTCACGGCGTTGCCAAGCAGATTGATCAATACCTGGTTGAGACGCAGCCGGTCTCCCCGCAGGTATAGCGGCCCGGCCGTATTCTCTATTTTTAATGCAATATCTTTTGCCTGCGCCTGCGGGGCTGTCAAAAGCTGCAGCTGCTCCAGCATCGCCGTCAGTGAAAAGTCCGCTTCCTCCAGCTGAAGCTTGCCGCTTTCGATGCGCGACATATCCAAAATATCATTGATGAGAGAGAGCAGATATTGGGTGGAATCATCGATCTTATTCAGACAGTCCTGTATTTTTTCGGGGGAGTCCTGCGTCATCTTGGCGATCTGCGTCATGCCGATGATGGCGTTCATCGGGGTACGTATCTCATGCGACATGCGGGACAAAAATTGAGATTTGGCCTGGCTGGCGCTGTCGGCGCGGGATTTGCTGAGGTTGGTGGAGACGATATAGGCAACTTTATGTAAAAGCTCACGGTCTTCATCTGAAAATCCGTTTTCCCGTTCACGCACAAACAGCAGGTGCCCAAACAGATGTCCCTGCTCTGTCATCGGCACCGCCAGCGTCTCTTTATTCATCAGCCGTGACAGCACATCGTCGGGGGTTTGAAACAACGGGTCACCCGGCCGCAGCAAGATCTCTCCATCCGTCTCATAGCGTCCGTGTACGGCTTTTGCAGCCTGCGGGGTATGATGCTGGATTTCTTCGGTATAGCGGCTGTGCCCCGGGGCGCACCACTGCGCGCTGATCCAATTGGTGCAAAAATCCTGGTCCGTCTCTAAAATGGCGGTGTGCTCCAGCTTCATCTCGATACCGATTTTTGCCAGCAGCATATGAAGGGTACTTTTAAAATCCGTACTTTTTTCAAATAAGTTAAAGGCATAGCTCTCAAGGCCGATCTCGTCTTTTTCATAGACGGCCACCACGCTTACCTCCATATATTTACGGTAGTCCAGCTTCTCCAGCTCTTTAAGGCCCAAACGCGCAAGCGCCGCCTGATAGCCCCCGGCCCGGCGCCCGCCCTGCTGTTTGCAGCCCGCCAAAGCCTGACATGCATACTGGTATATCTTTTTTACCGTAG
>JAUNTE010000065.1 GCA_030538855.1 Oscillospiraceae bacterium | reverse complement strand
ATTGGAAGGGTTTATATTGCATTTGCACAGGAACACCCTTATCTTTATGAGACGATTCAATGGGTAAATTTATGGGCGGATACGGCCAGTCAGGATATTTTTTCTGATATTATGCGTCTCGCATGGGAAGAAGGGGCCAAAATGGGGATGACCGAAGTGGAATCCAATCATATGATTCGATGCCTGCGGTGCCTTGTTCACGGGTTTGCCAGTATTGAAGGCCATCACGGATTTGGTTATAAAGTAAGCGCGCAGGAAAGTTTTGAATATGCCCTTGACATGTTTATTTTAGGTATTAGTACCAGGCTAAAGAAGGAGCGCGCGGAGCTGCCGAAAGAGTAAAAAAAGGATGGGCAGGATAGAGCGCGGCTGTGAAAAGACCGCGCATACACTGAAAATGGACCTTGAAAAACCGATAAGACATTCTTGCGGGTAAAATTTAAAGGAGGAAGGACATATGGATCGATCTGCCGCCCAAGCAAAGGGCAATGGGGATACCACTGGAAAATGGCTGACGTTTTGGCTGGACAAACAGCTGTTTGGCGTACCAATTGACGGTGTGGAGCAAATTGTCAGTATGCAGCCGATTACCGTGGTACCGGAATACCCTGCTTATGCAAAAGGAATTATAAATTTGCGCGGAACCATCATCCCGTTGATCGATTTTCGTCTGCGCCTGGGTAAGCCAGAGACGGAATATAACGACCATACCTGTATCATCATCAACAACGTGGAGAACAGCCAGCTGGGGTTCATTGTAGACGAGGTGGATGCGGTGATCGATATCCCGCAGGCGGATATTGCGCCTCCACCCCAGATGGGCGGGGATAAGGCCAACCGCTATTTGACCGGAGTAGCGCGGATCTCAGACGACTATGGCACAGAGAAAATGGTGCTGTGCCTGAATGCGGCGGAAGTGCTGAAACAGGAAGAATTCGGCCGGCTGCAAAGTAGAAAAGTGTGACCGCCATCAAGTAAAAGGATAAAACATATTGAGAGAGGAATAGAAAAATGTTAAAGAATATGAAAATTCGGTCCAGGATGCTGCTCTCCTACATACTGATCATTGCGTTGTGTCTGTCAGCCAGCGTGGTCGCTTTAGTGATGCTGAACAAAGTAGGCGACAACTTGACTACGTTTTACGATGAGCAGTATACCACAACGGTAAATGCCTGGACGGCGAGGCGTGAGATCCATGCTGCACGGGCAGAGATTTATAAATCCATGCTGGAGACCGACAAAACTGACACACAGACGGCGCTTGATAAGGCGCAGACCAGCTTAAACAACATGAGCACGGCCCTTGCTGTGGTGAAACAGTTGTCGAAGGTCGATCCAAGCGTCTTTACTGAAATTGACGAGCTGATAGCAGAAGCTGCCCCGTACCGGGATCAGATCTTCAAGTTGGCCCAGGCCAACCAGAACGAAGAAGCCTTTGAACTGACCAAGAATGTCTACATTCCCCTTTTGAATCAGGTAACCGAAAAATTGAGCTTTATTGGGGATACCGCCAATACCAATGCACAAGAAATGATAACGGAGAGCCAAAACTTACAGAATGTGTCCGTGATTGTCATCCTGCTCATCGCGGTCTTAAGCATTGCGCTGGCGCTTGCGCTTGGCATTTATATCTCCAACGGCATCCGCAAGCCGGTCTCTGAGATCGAGCATGCGGCGAAAAAGCTGGCGGAGGGCGATTTGGACACCGCGCAGGTTGTCTATACTTCTAAAGACGAACTGGGTATTCTCTCAGACAATATCCGTACCCTAATCGCGGACCAGAAGAAGATCATTTTTGATATTTCTCATATTTTGCATGAGCTTGCTGCCGGGGATTTTACTGTAAAGTCGAATGCTTTAGAATATTATCAGGGAAACTATACAGAAATTCTTACCTCTATGCGCAACTTGCGCGATAACCTGAGCAATACGCTTCAGCAGATCAACCAATCCGCAGATCAGGTGTCCAGCGGAAGCGATCAGGTATCTTCCGGCTCGCAGGCGCTCTCTCAGGGCGCAACCGAGCAGGCGAGTTCTGTTGAAGAACTGGCGGCTACCATCAGCGAAATTTCGTCTCAGGTAAAAGCAAACGCGCAGAACGCCCAGCAGGGCAGTGAATTGGCCGAGGCTGCCGGGACGAAGATGGAGGAAGGCAACCGTCAAATGCAGGAAATGATTGAGGCGATGACTGAAATCAGTGAGAAATCCGGTCAGATCGGAAAGATCATCAAGACCATTGAGGATATCGCCTTCCAAACCAATATTCTGGCGCTGAATGCGGCAGTGGAAGCAGCCCGCGCAGGCGAGGCTGGAAAAGGCTTTGCGGTTGTCGCTGATGAAGTGCGCAACCTTGCAAGCAAATCGGCAGAGGCTTCTAAAAGTACGGCGACGCTGATCGAGGGCTCTATTCAGGCAGTAGAGCAGGGGACCAAGCTGGCCAATGAAACCGCCCAGACGCTTGTAGAGGTTGTGAAGAGCGCCCAGCAGGTTGTAACTGTGGTGGATAGCATTTCACAGGCTTCGAGTGAGCAGGCATCCTCCATTGCGCAGGTGACACAGGGCATCGACCAGATTTCCAATGTGGTTCAGACAAACTCCGCCACGGCGGAGGAAGCCGCCGCTGCCAGCGAGGAGCTGTCCGGCCAGGCGCAGATGCTGAAAAACCTGATCGGTCAGTTCAAATTAGCTAATTTAGACGCGGGGCGTGATTTTTCAGACAAAGAAGAAACGTTTGCCCCCAGCAGCGCTTATGACGCCGAGTTTTCGGGTTCAGACAAATACTGAGGCAAAGTAAAGGCGCTGATGGATATGTAAAAAGCCCTGCGCGGCCACGGAAGATATAAAACGGTGTGAAAAATTGCCGACTATACCCGGCAATATAACATGCGTGGGGCCCTGATGGCCTTTCTATAAAAACTGTATGAGGGCGCATGTAATGGGGCCTTGCCGGATAACATCTGGCAGAATATGCCGCTGGCTTATGGGATATTTTGTAAGAACAGCGTGATAAACCGGGCCGTATAAGGGTATATAAAAGCGCCGTGATCTTTTTGAAGATCGCGGCGCTTTTTGTCTCTTCTGTTTATACCCTAAGGGGACAAGGCGCAATACGCCTGTCGGCGGCTAAAATAGGAGCCGGCGGTGTTCTCGGATTCGGCGGACAAGCCCGCCTTCACCTTACGGCCTTACCATGCCCCATTTTAGCCCATCGACAGGTTCTGCGGAGTTTTTCGGGAGAGGAAAGGCCAGCCGGCAAGGCGGACGCGGCAGCCGGTTGTTATTTTCCCCGAAAAACCGTGTTGCCCCTTGTTCATTTAGGGTAGATATCCCCCCTTTATAAAAGGAACATCCTATGGCTTTGGCCCTATAGTGAAAAAGAAAAGCCGCCAAAGCTCAAGACGGACTTGGCGGCTTTTTCTCTTTTTTGGGCCGGTGAAAAACGTTTTAAAATATCCGGCCCGGGCTTTTTGTGCTTCAGCCGCAGCTTTTGGCCCCGCGGGGCCAAAAGCTGTTTTTTCACAGCGCTGTTTTTGTTTTAGCGTCAGCAGTTCCACTGATAGCGTTTGAGGTCTACATGGGTCTCATCTTTTAAAAAAACGCCTTCCTGTCTCAGCAGGCCGCCCTGCTGAGGCCATCCGGGGGCCAGCCGGCCGGTATGGTCCACCACGCGGTGGCAAGGGTATTTTCCGTAATATCCGGCCATGCCGAGAACTTTGCCCACCAGCCTGGCATTTTTTTCTCTGCCGGTCAGCCTTGCGATCTGCCCATAGGTGGCGACGCGCCCTTGGGGGATCTCCTCGACGACAGAGAGGATTTCATAGATGAGAGCTTCATCCAGCGGCATAAAAGCCACCGCCTTTCTTTTGGTGAAAAGTATACGTTTTATACCGCCCAAGGGCGGCTGTTTTTTAAAATGCGCTGCCCCGTATTTTTCAGCGGCCCGTCCCCCGGGCCGGGTTTTACCGGCTGCGGTTGCCGGCATGGCGCATTGTTTGCTTTTTTATTGTGGAGCAGGGCGCCTTTCTAAGCGCGCGTCGCGCAGGGCAAAAAATAAACATTGGAACCTCAGCCGCAGCGTTTTCGTTTCCGGCTATTTTTTATAAAGCTTCGGTCAAGTGCTGTCCCAATCAAAAACATCCTGCCACGCCGATTTTGGCCTGCGGCAGGCTTATCGCCGCCCGCGAAATACAGTGCGTTTTTTTACATCGTATAAGCGCAGCTTTTGCAGTGAGGGGCAATGATTGAGGCACTAGAGAAAAAAGCTTTGAGACCCTTTAAAACAGAGCCAAAGTGCCGGGGACGGCAGACGGAAAGAAGGGCGAGGGATATGTTTCAGTATAGCAAAGAGGGAAAAAGTTTTCCACACAAAAAAGGCCCCTTGTTGAAAACCTGCCGGATTTTATGATACAATGTACCATTGAAAGAAAAGGGGGCGGAAAGATGACGCGGGACACAGTGGCGGCGCTGGCGACGGCGCCCGGTACGGGGGGGATTGCGGTGGTGCGAATTTCAGGGCCGCAGGCCTATGCGGTGGCCGCACAGGTATTTGCCCCTGCCGATAAGGCCCGGAAGGTGGAAGAGGCCAAAGGGTATACGGCCATGTATGGGCGCTTTTTATGGCGGGGCCGCCCGCAGGACGAGACCGTCGCCCTGTTTTTTCGCGCCCCAAAAAGTTATACCGGTGAAGATGTGGTAGAACTCTCGTGTCATGGGGGTGCGGCGGTGACAAAAGCCCTGCTTGAAGCCTGTATTGAGGCGGGGGCCGTGCCCGCGCCGCCGGGTGAATTTACCAAACGGGCGTTTTTATCCGGCCGCATCAGCCTGACGCAGGCAGAGGCGGTGATGGACCTGATCTCGGCCTCGTCGCGCAGCGGCGCGGCGGCGGCGCAGGCCGCCCTTTCAGGGGCGCTGTATCAAAAGATAAAACCCGTGACCGTGCAGCTGACGGCGCTGGCTGGACATATCGCCGCCTATATCGACTACCCTGAGGAAGGGGTGCCCGGCCTGGAAGAGGGCGTTTTACTGGATACCCTTTGCCGGGCGCGTGAGACGCTGCGCGCCCTGATAGAAGGATATGACAAGGGGGCCATGCTGCGGATGGGCGTTGAGACGGCTATTGTCGGCAGCCCGAATGTGGGGAAAAGCACCCTTTTTAACCTTTTGGCGGGTTTTGACCGCGCCATTGTCACCCCCATAGCGGGCACTACCCGCGACGTGGTGGAACAGGCGGTGCAGGTGGGCGGGTTGGAGCTGCTTTTGGCCGATACCGCCGGCCTGCGCGAGACCGCGGATACGGTGGAGGCCGAGGGCATCCGCCGCAGCTACGGCTGTTTTGAAAAGGCGCAGCTGGTGGTGGCGGTGTTCGACGGCTCGCAGCCGCTGGAGGAGGCCGGGCGCGCCCTGTGCGAGAGCTGCCGCGGCCGCCGGGCGCTTGCCGTCGTCAATAAAACAGACCTTGAACGGCGGCTGAAGGCGGAAGAACTGGCCGGTTATTTTACAGATGTGATCGAGCTGAGCGCCCGTGATGAAGACGCGGCGGACAAGCTGGAAAAAGCCGTTGCCGGGGTGCTGCAGCTGACCGGCGCAGAACCTGGCGGCGCGATGCTGGCAAACGCGCGGCAGCTTTCAGCCGCGGTAAAAGCGGCTGGGGCGCTGGACGATGCCCTGGAGGCGGAGCGGCAGGGCTTTGACCTGGACGCGGTGGGCGTATGTATCGACGACGCGCTGAACGCGCTGTATGAACTGACGGGAGAATCAGCCAGCGACGCGGTGATAGAAGAAGTGTTTTCAAAATTCTGTGTAGGAAAGTAGGCCGGGGCTTTGAAGAATAAACTGGGAGATTTTGACGTTGTGGTCATCGGGGCGGGCCATGCCGGGATCGAAGCGGCCGCCGCCGCGGCAAAGCTGGGCAGCCATACCGCCCTGTTTACCCTGACGCTGGACGGTGTGGGCAATCTGCCCTGTAACCCTTCTATCGGCGGGACGGCCAAAGGGCACTTGGTACGCGAGATAGACGCGCTGGGCGGCATAATGGGCCTTGCTGCCGACGCCACTTTTTTGCAGAGCCGGATGCTCAACCGCAGCAAAGGCCCGGCGGTGCACTCTCTGCGCGTGCAGACCGACCGGCGGCGGTATCACGACTATATGAAGCGTACGCTGGAGCGGATACCCGGGTTGGAATTAAAGCAGGCTGAAATAACCTCTGTGTATATTGAAGACGGAAAAGTACGGGGCGTATATACAAAGCTTCACGCTTTTTACAGCTGCCGGGCGGTGGTCGTCGCCACCGGTACCTATCTGGGCGGCCGTATTTTTGTAGGGGACGCCAGTTATGCCAGCGGCCCGGACGGACACCATGCCGCGCTGGAACTGGCCGAGAGCTTAAAGCAGGCCGGGGTGGAGATGAGACGGTTTAAAACCGGGACGCCCGCCCGCGTCAACCGCCGCAGTATCGATTTCAGCCGTCTGCCGGTGCAAAAGGGTGATGAAGAGATCGTGCCGTTCAGCTTTCTGACCCCCGGTGAGGGGCTGGAAAATAAAGTGGTGTGCCATGTGGCCTATACCAATGAAAACACCCATCGCGTCATCCGAGAAAATCTGCATCGTTCTCCGCTGTACGGCGGCATGATAGAGGGCATTGGCCCGCGTTACTGCCCCAGTATTGAGGATAAGGTGGTACGGTTTGCGGATAAAGAACGGCATCAGCTTTTTATAGAGCCCTGCGGTGAGGACACCGACGAAATGTATCTGCAGGGGATGAGCAGCAGCCTGCCCGAGGATGTGCAGGACGCGATGTACCGCACCATCGAGGGGCTCGGACAGCTTGAGATCATGCGTCCGGCCTATGCCATTGAGTATGACTGCGCTGACCCTTTGCAGCTGGCCCCCACGCTGGAATTTAAAAAAATAGAGGGATTGTTTGGCGCGGGGCAATTCAACGGCACCAGCGGCTATGAAGAGGCGGCCGCGCAGGGGCTGGTCGCCGGCGTGAACGCCGCGCGCCGGGTACAGGGGCTGGAGGGCGTGACCCTGCCCCGCAGCGGCAGCTATACCGGCACCCTGATAGACGATCTGGTGACAAAGGGCGTTACCGACCCCTACCGTATGATGACCAGCCGCAGCGAGTACCGCTTATTTTTGCGGCAGGATAACGCCGACGAACGGCTGACCCCCCTTGGACGGGAGATCGGCCTTGTGACGGACGAGCGGTGGGAAAGATTTTTGCAAAACCGCGAGATCAGACAGAGCGAACGCGAGCGGCTGGAAAAAACGCTGCTGAAGCCCGCCCAGGTAAAAGCGCTTTTAGAGAGCCGGGGCACCGGTGTACCCGACGCCTCGGTGACGGCGGCATCACTTTTGAAGCGGCCGCAGATATTTTATGCCGACGTGGCCGGGCTGATAGGCCCCCGGCCGGAGGTGACGCCGCTTTTGGCCCAAAGCATTGAGACCGAGATCAAATACGAGGGTTATCTTGCCCGCCAGCAGCGGCAGATAAAAGAGGTGCGCCGTGCGGAAAGTATGCGGATACCGGACGGTTTTGATTATGCGCCGCTGAAAAACCTGCGGCTGGAGGCGCGGGAGAAGCTGGCCCGGGTACAGCCGAAAAATTTAGGACAGGCCGCGCGGATACCGGGGGTATCGCCTTCAGACATAAGCATGCTGGCGGTGGAGCTGGCGGCGCGCCGCGGCAGAGAGGAGCAGGCATGATCGATCGGGAGAGACTGACAAAAACGGCGGCGGGCTACGGCCTTGACATTGCCCACTGTGTGGACGCGCTGGACCGCTACGCTGAAATTTTGACAGAGTATAATCAAAAGGTAAACCTGACGGCCATCACCGACCCTTTGGGCATTGAGGAAAAACATTTTCTCGACAGCCTTTTATTTGCGGCACAGCCCGAGGTGACGGGAAGCCTGGCCGATGTGGGGACGGGAGCCGGCTTTCCCGGTGTGGTGGCAAAGCTGTATAAACCGGGCATTAAGCTGACCCTGATGGAGCCCACCGGCAAGCGGGTGGATTTTTTGCGTTATTTATGTAAAGAGCTGGGCGTTGAGGCCGTATTTGTAAAAGAACGCGCGGAGGAAGCTGCCCGCAAACAGTGGCGCGAGGCCTTTGACGTGGCCTGCGCCCGGGGCGTGGCCGCGCTGAATAAACTCAGTGAATACTGTCTGCCGCTGGTAAAGCCGGGCGGGCTGTTTATCGCCATGAAAGCCAATGTTGAGGAAGAGCTGGCCGCGGCACAGGGCGCGTTTGTCAAGCTGGGCGGTGAATATTTTGAAACCCGCCGTCAAACGCTGCCGGACGGCAGCGCCCGCAGCCTGGTATTGGTAAAAAAAATATCGCGTACTTCGACGGTTTATCCGCGTAACGGGGGTAAAATCGCCAAAGCGCCCCTCAAATGACAGGGGTGCTGTCGAAGGATGTAGATGGAAAAATATGGCAAATAACATACATCTGTGTTATTCTTGAGTTGGGAAATGAAAAGAACAGATGTTTCCCGCAAAGAGAACGGGACAGGCCCGTATCTTGAAAAGCAGGAAAGGAAGGTGTATGTTGATGTCGAAGAAACAATATCTGGAAGTGGAAGGGAACGTTGTATCGGTTCCCCTTGACAGTATCGACCCCTCTCCCTTTCAGACGCGTACCGTATTTAAAAAAGAGGAAATTGAAAGCCTGGCCAAAAGTATTGAAGAAAACGGCCTTTTACAGCCCGTCAGTATCCGCCGCGTGGGTGAGGGGCGTTATCAGCTGATTGCCGGAGAGCGCAGGCTGCGGGCCTGCAAGCTGGCGGGCCTTACACATATTTCAGCGATCATCTGTGAGATGGACGATACCATCAGCGCGATCTTTGGATATATAGAAAACAGCCAGCGCGCAGACCTCAACCCTTTTGAAGAGGCCAGAGGTATCAAAATGCTGATGCGCATGTGGGAGTGTACCCAAGAGGAGGCCGCGAAACGCCTGGGAATGACGCAGCCTACCCTGTGCAACAAGCTGCGGCTGTTGTCGCTGACGCCCGAGCAGCAGAAGATCTGTCTTACATATCAATTGACAGAACGGCACGCCCGCACGGTGCTGTCTCTTTCTGAGCCCGACGTGCGGACAAGCCTTTTACAAAAGGCCGGAGAAAAACAGCTGAGTGTGGCGGAGCTGGAACGGCTGGTGAAAGAAAAACTTTCTAAAAAGCCGAAAAAGCCAAAGCGTATGGTGATGATTAAGGACGTGCGCATTTTTGTCAATACCATCAACCGCGCCATCAGTTTTATGCGCAGCGCGGGCGTAAGCGCCACGGCTGACCGTACCGACACCGAGGACTATATTGAATATGTGGTTCGCATCCCGACCGCCCCTGTAAAACGGGCGGCAAACGGATAACGCAAGGCCCCTCTTTTACCGTGGACGCTTTTATAGCGTCTGCGGTTTTTTTGTCGCCAAAAACATTTGCAGAAAAAGCGCTTCAAAAAAGAAGGCTGATACCGGGGATGAGGAAGGGGACATGCCGCGCAAAAGACGTAACGGGCTTTCAGCATAGATGGCCGAAGGGAAATTTATGATGGCGTTTGTAGAAGTATGGAAAGCGAGTGATTTTATAGAGAAAAGCAAAGAGGGGGAAGAGAAACGGGGGAAGAGAGATAGGGAAAGGTTTTACAGGCGGCAGACGCTTGGCATAGAAAGGCCGCGCCAAGGCGGTTTAGATACACCGCTGGGGATCATAAGATCTATTTGTTCGATAAGGGCCCTCCGCCTTAGGCGAAGGGCCCTTATCCTTAATGTTTAAAATGTTTTGCACCAGCCTGAAAAAATCACAGACGCAAGGCTTCAGCTCTCAGCTGGCAGGGCGGCTGAAAGGGGGGATATGTCATTCGTCAACGATCACTTCTTTTCCATAAATGATAGAGGAGACGATCTTTACAAGCTCTTCAGTCTCCAGCTGGTCAGAAATCAGTTCATATGCAATACCGGCCTGTTCAAATTCAGCTATATACATATCATAGTAACCGGCGGGCGCATGTGTTTCTGCGTCATACGGGCCATAGGGCATTGCCCGGTGCCCGAATATTACGTTTATTCCGCCGATATCAGATATTTTTACCTCATTTTCCGGCATCATATAATAACAATCTTGCCGAAGCCCGATTTTTGAAACGCGCATGGAAAAACCCTTGCAGGCCGCAACGTCCTCGGTCAATTTTTCGCTGCCGTCCGGGTAATAGTCGTGATAAAAGCCTAACTGTATGGTATCGTCTTTTATATTTCCGCCTTTGTCTGTCACCACGGTTGCCGTTTGGTTTTTGGGGCTGGCACGCAGCCCGGCGGGGATATATGCGGGCGTCAAATTTTTGCCATAATAACGGGTCACCGCCTCTTCGTCCCAGACAACGTTATCATAAAGCGCGGGGTCATATCTGATAGCCTTATCGCCCAGGCCTGTTATGCTGTTGAAGGAAATATCGCCTAAATCTGTG
>JAUNTE010000376.1 GCA_030538855.1 Oscillospiraceae bacterium | reverse complement strand
TAGCATCGGGATAGTTTTAAGTATTACTCGTATGCGGCAGGATATAGAAGAAATCAATGTGCTGTTGGGCAAAAGAAATAACAGGGCTTTTTTTAAAACAAAGAACAAATGACACTAAAAGAAAAATCACAGTAATGGCAGTGGATGACCGTATATGGAACAAAACACAATATCCCTGCAATCAAGCCAAAGGAGGCTGTATGACAAAATTAAAAAAACCGTTGCTGTCCGTACTTATGATTTACGGAGTATGCTTTGTCTTTCGATGGATCGAATATTTTCATATTCGGACGGACAAGACTTTTGTGGGAGAAGCGGTTTTGCATAAACTCATCGGAATTGCGGTCTTGTGTATTGCATTAAAACTGTTTTCTTCAAACCCCGCATATATTGGCTTTACAAAAAAAAGATGCCTGAAACATCTTTTTATGGGGCTGCTGTTCGGGATTTCTGTATTCGTGATCGGATATGGCGCAGAGATCCTCCTTGCCGTTTCACAGGGCTGTTTTCCATCATTGCAGTTATATGTCAGCAGTTATGCGGTGATCGGGAATGTCGGCAATCAGACGGGTTTGATTTTTTTCATCATCTGTGTGACAGGGAATATTGTGAATGTGCTGATGGAGGAAAGTATATTTCGGGGGCTGTTCCAAAAGATCCTGCAGCAGAAATATTCATTTACGGCTGCGGCGGTCACAGCGTCGCTGCTCTTTGGATCATGGCATGTGATAGGCCCTGTTCGGAATTATGTTGATGGGATCAGCAGTATGGGAGGAATGGCGGCCAATATTCTTATGCTGGTAATGACCTCTGCACTTGGCGGTTTTAAATTTGCAATGATAACAAAATTGACAGGCTCTCTCTATATGGCTATGGGCGACCACTTTGTGAATAACACGATTGTCAATATGCTGCATGTTGTTTCCTCTGCGGGAGCAGATGAATGGATGACGGTAAGAATGGCAGCTGCACAGACAGTATCTTTCCTCGCGGTTCTCATTGTTTACATGCGCAAACAAAAACAGGCGTATGTAATAAAGGACAGCCTCACAAAAACGGCGACGCTGTAACGGTTAAGAAAAAAACGCTGCCGCCGAGAAAATTTTGTGTTGTCTCTGCGGCAAAGCGGCGGTTTTGAAACCGTTTGATATGCTCTCTTTAAAGTAGACAGTAAAAACAAAACTGTCGAAATAGAGGGAGCCTATCAATGTTTTCAAGGCCGCTGTTTCTTTATAAAAAAGACAGGATAACGGGGCATGACAAAATCGCGCTTTTTAGGGCAAGGCGGCACAAAAGGAGGCCGCCTTGTTGGTTTTATATAACAAACAGCAGCTTAGTGAAAAAATTTCATACCCTGCCGGGGCAACGATATACTTTAAGAAACCGGATCGTATCATCTTTGCGCCCGGCTGGCCGTATATCGTTAAGGCGTTTTTTTGGCATTACCATCAGTTTTAGATAAAATGGGCTGTTGACAAAGTTGCCCTTTGAAAAGCTTCGGCGTTTTATTCCAGCATGTTTTATCTGCCGAAAAACGCTCTCGTTTTCTACAAAGCCTGGTTTGTCAACAGCCCCAAAATATCCAGAGGCGGGGCGGCCCCACCTGTTTTGCCATGTTCGATCTGTTTAAACCCTAAACAATCAAAAATAAAAGATGCAAAAATGACAGCGATCGCTTCGCGTAGGTTTTTTTATTGACATGAAAGGGCGTCCTTTGTGTATTTTGACGCAAAAATACTTAGGGGCGATCACAGAGATTCAGCAAAGCAAAAGTTGAAAGTCAGTCCTCTCTTGTTTCCGCTTTATATAAACCGGCCTCTTCCAGAGCATCAATAATATCGTAAACAGTTTTGCCGTTATCATCTTTATAGGCTTTGCTTTTTCCGGGATTATTTTTATTGATGATGTCCCAGGGGGTCAGCAGATCATTCCTCTGCGGAATATTATTTTCGTTGAAAATCGTCTTTAACTTGTCCGCATGATCTGCAAT
>JAUNTE010000375.1 GCA_030538855.1 Oscillospiraceae bacterium | reverse complement strand
TTACCGCACTTGGCAAACCGCGTTTTTATGACAGCAAAAAGAGTTTTTGTTTCTTCTATATCGATCAAACTCTTTTAAACCGCACGTCTAACATATGGTTTTGCTTTACAAATCATAACCACCGGCCATGCCGGTGGTTTGCACAAGCCCCCTTGGGGCTTATTACCAGCGCAGATCCCTTTCGCTTGCATAAAGCAGCCTCCCGCTATTAAAATAGTGATAAGTGTTCCCCTGTTTGCCATTGTAATACCCACTTTTATTTCTCTGCCCATTTTAACAGTTCCTCACTTCGTTCGGATATTTTTCTGAGCATCGTGAAAGCTTTTTAAAACTACTGGCACTGCCGGTGGTTTTCTTTTACAAGAAAAGACGCTCTGCGGAAAAATATCCGCAGAGCGTCTTTTCAGTTCTTGCTTTCGTCCTTCTTGATTTTAAATAAAGCCCGCAGGATACCGCGCAGCATCTTAGGGCTTTTCACAACCACAATCTGCATCCTTCTCCCTCCTCCTTTTGATTGACCCATTCTATGAGGCAGAGAAACAATTGGTTCACTTTTTAATCTGTAAAATCAATAAATTGCCTTTTTTGACGGAAATTTCCGCTTTTTGTTCCAAAAACTCGTTGCTCACCCCTACCGGAAAATCCGCGCACAACGTCGCGTCCGTAAGGGGATAATAAACGCCCTTTTCATCAACGCCGCTTGCTGTGCCCCCGAAAGCGAACACCGAGAGATACCATCCCTCGCGTTTTGCAAAGCTGCGTTTCCCCTCCTGCTCTGTCAGCAGCTGCGCCTCGGCGCCTTCCCCGTACAAAACAGCGCGCACGCCCTGCTTTTCAAGATAATACAGCGTATGCAGATTGGCGATGGTATGGTCAAGCCTGCCGCCCAGTGCCCCGTATATATGCACTTCATCATATCCCTGTTCCACTGCCCAGCGGGCGGCAAAATGGGTATCGGTGTCGTCCTTTTCATGCGGCAGCGTCACGGCGGGTATGTCTGCCGGCTTTGAGGCCGAGTCCCAGTCTCCCACGGCAAGGTCGGGCCTGCGGTTCAGCCGCGCGGCCGTTTTAAGCCCGCCGTCGGCGGCAATCAAAAAGCAGTCCTGCGGCAGCTGAAGGTCTTGGGGCGCCGCCGCTAAAATTACACAAGGTCTCATTTTTTCTCCCTCTCCCATTCCGGCACGGCGCGGGCTTCCTGATACATGGTAAGATAGCTTTGATAACGGCTTTTTGAAATTTCTCCTGCCTCCAGCGCGCGAATTACCGCGCAGCCTTTCTCACCGGTATGAGAACAGCCTGTAAACCTGCATGCGGGAACATGTTTTTCAAATTCAGGAAAAGCGTACTGCAATTCTTCTTTGGGGATAAACCCGCCCCGCTGCATGTCAAGGCTGGCAAAACCCGGCGTATCCGCCAGCAGCCCGCCAAACGCCTCGTAAAGCTGCACCTCGCGGGTGGTGTGCCTGCCCCGCCCCAGCTTTTTGCTGATACCGCCCGTCTGGGCCTGCGCCTTAGGCAGCAGCGCGTTGAGCAGGGTCGATTTTCCCACCCCCGAGTTGCCGCAAAAAACGCAGATATGCCCGGCAAGCATTTTTTTCAGCGCCTTCAAAGCTTCGCCTTTTCCCGGGCCGTGCGTCGTCAATACCGGTATCCCGCTGCCCCTGTAGACTTCTTCAAGAAATTTTTCACCCGCAAGGTCGGTCTTCGTTACCACCAATACCGGCTGCACGCCTTTATATACAGCCGTCGCCGCCAGCCTGTCCAGTACAAGGCAGCTGGGCGTGGGTTCCACCGTGCTTGCCACCAGCACCAAAATATCAACATTGGCCACCGGGGGACGTACAAAATAATTTTTTCGCGGGAATATCTCACTTATCACAAAAGCGCCCGCCTCTTCCTCCAGACGGACGAAATCACCGGCAAGCGGGGTTATCCCTTTTTTGCGAAAAATGCCTTTCGCCTTGCACTCGATGGCGCCGTGGGCCGGTTTTTAG
>JAUNTE010000374.1 GCA_030538855.1 Oscillospiraceae bacterium | reverse complement strand
GCAAACAAAAGGGATCTGATGAGCTATAGGCTCCGCTTTTAATAAGCCTCAAAGGGGCTTGTGCAGACCACCGGCAGTGCCGGTAGTTATGATTTTGGAGGCCTCGCCCTCGCCGCTGAAGCAGCAAGCGAACGAACAGCCAAAAATAGCCTGCGCTTCGTGTAACAACAAAAAATATTGTAACCTTAGCCGCAGCGTTTTTCGGTTCCGGCTATTTTTTATTGCTGTACTTAGAAAAGAAGAGGCGTTGATTCCGGTTTTGGAATAAACGATATGCAGCTCATGTCCGCCGCAAAAGACTATGGAGAGATATGGCACAGTATGTTTCGCAGCTGGGGGAAGCCCATTTGTGTTGAAACCCAAAAAACAGCCTTTCATTTTATAAAAAATGAAAGGCTGTGCTGTAAAATATGATGTTGTTAACATGGAGCGCAACCACGGCAGATCTGTTTCATCACGATTTCATCGCGGTTTAAGATACGCCCGTATTGAGCCGATAGAGAAACGTATCAGAACAGAAGCTTTGAAAGTTATACAGGGCGAGGATGCTGTCGTACCGGTTCTCATCAATAAGTTCGTCGATATTGCCGTTATATGACCGCAGGTCGATCACATCGATCTGGGCGTAGTTCTCGGTCAAAAAAGGGACGAAACAATTGGCATAACTGTCTTTAATGATGAGGATACGGCCTTCTCCTCGGCCGGCAATGCGGCTGAACGCGTTGTTTGAATAAAGAAACATAGCGTATTTATCACGTTCCTGCAATTTGGAAAGGTCATACAGGCCCGTAACTTTTGCGGGGGCGTAAACGCCGTCGCCGCCGGGCAGATACCATGTCATTTCAGCGTCAAGCGGCGGGTAGTAGGTGATAACGTCGGTTTGGGTAAAGGGCCTCAGGCTTTTGCTGTAGTTGGTACCGTAAAAATCAGGTACGTCGGTGGCAGTGAGCGACGGTTCATCCACCGGTGTTTTTCCGTTTTCAGCTATCAGCTGGGTATACGCCAGATAGGCGCCATGCGTCGTCCAATGGTGATCGGTACGGTAATAGAGATATTCCTCCTGATGCGCGGAGAAAAGCGCCCGCAGGTCATAGACGGTGCAGGACGGGGCAAGCTGTCCGTACAGCTTGTCAAGATAAGCGCCTTCGTCCACAAAGGGGGCGCCCGCGGGCAGCTTGTCTTTTAAAACCAGGCTGGCGCTGGGTACGATCATAGCGCTCACCTTGCCGGGGTGCCGCTGGCTGAAAGCCATCAGCGCCTGGGTATTATTTTCAAGTTGTTCTTCTTTTTCAATGCGGACAAATTTGTTGAACTGATAGCCGTCCGCACCGTATACCACGCCGTTGTTTTCAGTTTTGCCCTGCGCCTCTTCAATCAGGCTTTTCAAAACGATCCATTCATGGCGAAAGGCGAATTGTTCTTTGATATAGGTCTCGTAATTGACGGTGTACTCGTTTTTTAAAAGAGAAGAAAGGGTGAAAACAGGCTTTTGCGCGAGCAGGGCGTTTTGGTATTCGTCCTTTGCTTTATCGGGGGTGAGGATATCCAAAAACATATAGCCGAAAATGAGTAAAAAAAACAGGACGACGACCGGGTAATGCCATAACTTTTTTAAGTTTTTTTTCAAAGCGTCCACCTCCGTTAAAACCTAAAATAGAGGAACGGGCTGTACCCGGCGTTTGCCATATAGGGCAGCGCCAGCAGCAGGATAACGGCCAAAACCGCAATGCGCAGCGCCTGATGTTGCTGGATCTTTTCATATATTTTTTCGGGCAGCTTTGTTGAAAAGAAAATCGCGGCCAGTAAAACGACGCCATAATTGCGCAGATAGTATCCTATGCCGATACCGGCGGAGGGGAGGAACAATTTGCTCATCAAAAGGCCCAGCCCCGCGCCGCCGTCATTGGCCACAAAAATAGCCCAGCCGACAACCACGAGAAACAAGGTGTAAATATGTGGCCAGACCCTGCCTTTTTCCAGCTTTTTCAACAGCCATACTTT
>JAUNTE010000373.1 GCA_030538855.1 Oscillospiraceae bacterium | reverse complement strand
GAGGGCGAGGCCCTGGAGATCAAATATTTTTTATTGCGTAGCAATAAAAAATAGCGTTTTCTTTAGATAGTATGATTCTTGTTATGGATTTGAACGCGTGCTATAATAAAACAAAAAGAAACGCAGCTGTTTTCGTTAAGACGACATAAAAAAGACGCGGCAACCGTAAAAGTATTGGGGAAGAAAAAATACTGCGCTGCGGCGATAAGGCGTATGTTATCGCTCGGCGGCGCAGCCGGAAAAACAATTTCCTCTTTGCAATAAAAAACAAAGATTTTGACAGGCATCATATAAAACGAATAAAAGCGAGCGGTGGAGAGAAGGGCGAAAAATGTATAAAATTATGATCGTCGATGACGATTCGACCAGCCTTGCGATTGCGCGGGCCCTGCTGGAAAAAGAGTATCATCTGACGCTGGTGCATTCAGGGATGCAGGCTTTGGGCTTTTTAAAAGGGGATGATTTGCCGGATTTGATCCTGCTGGATATGGCGATGCCAGGGCTGAACGGCATGGAGGTGTTAAAAAGCCTGAAAGAGAGCGCTTTGCTGAAGGAGATCCCGGTGGTGATCCTTACCGGCGAAGGAGATACGAAAAAAGAAATAGAGAGTTATCGGATAGGCGCGGCTGATTTTTTACAAAAGCCTGTGAATGCCGATATGCTTCGCATCAAGCTGCGTCAGCAGTTTGAGGCGATCGGGCTGAAACGGGAAAACCAGAAACTCAAGGCCGCGCTGGGTGAAATAAAAGACCAGGTGGCTCAACTTTTTTCAGAACTGTCGGAGATAGAGGAACAGCGGATTTAATAAAAAGGCGGCGGCAGTTTTTTACAGAAAGCCCTGTTTGCCGGCGTGGCCTTCGGCGGTTAAACAGCGTGGTTTGGCATAAGCGCTTTTCATGTTTCGCTTTCAGGGCGGCCATCCCGCCGCGCTGAAAGTATATAAAAACGATTTGAGAAGGCGTTGTTAAAAGGCATATGAAAAATATGTAAAACAAAAGCCCCGCCAAGCGGGGCTTTTGTTTTATGCAAAAAGATATGGAGATAAAAAGCGGCAAAAGAAGGCCGCCAATAGATATAAAAGCTTTTGCCGGGATAAAATCGCGGGGATATATACTGCCCCGTAAAGAGGGGATGTATCCTTCGCGGTTTTTACGAGTTTTGAGTATGCGCGATGTGAAGGCGTGAATCGCTTAACGTATTTGTTTGGTTTATTAAGGCCGCCGGCAGAAGAGCTTTTATAGAGAAAGATCACGCACAGGAGATGACGGCGGAATTTTGAGGTAGGACGGCCACCTGAGCTTACGCGCAGGCGGTGTCAAAGGGGCGGCCTTTATTATACAGAGAAGCGTATGACGGCGACGGCACCCCCACGCATACCGTGAGGTGCAAAGAGAAGCTGCACTGATGGAAACGCTGGGAACCGCCGTTAGTTGATACCTCTGTGGGCGCAAAGAGACGGGCCAAAATGCGGGGCCGCCCGGGGCTTAAAGAGAGGCGATATACTCCTCGGCATATTTTGACGCCACGGCCCCGTCAGCCGCGGCGGTGATGATTTGCCGCAGCGGTTTTGTCCGGATATCCCCAACGGCAAACACCCCCGGAAGGGCGGTGCGGGTGGTTTCATCCGCAACCAGATATCCGGCGTTGTCGGCAGCCAGCGCATCGCGGAAGAGCTCGGTGTTGGGGATACGCCCCACGGCGACAAAAACGCCGTCGCAGGAGAGGGTGGAGAGCTGCCGCGTTTTGATATTATTTACTTTGATGCCGGTGATATGTTTATCAAATAAAAATTCCGTTACTGCGCTGTCCCAAATAAAGGTGATATTCTCTGCTTTTGAAAGGGCGTCGATATAGCTTTTTGAAGCCCGCAGGCTGTCCCGCCGGTGGATGAGAAAAACTTTTTTACATATTTTTGAGAGGAACAAAGCGTCTTCAGCCGCCGAATTGCCCCCGCCCACGACAGCCACGGTTTTACCGCGGAACAGCATGCCGTCGCAGGTGGCG
>JAUNTE010000064.1 GCA_030538855.1 Oscillospiraceae bacterium | reverse complement strand
ATTCGAACCCACGGCTTCCTCGTCCCGAACGAGGCGCGCTACCAACTGCGCTACACCCCGAAAATTTGCTTCGCAAATTTTCTCGGCAAATACCTTCGGTATTCGCCCCGGTATGGAATAAAGGGGCCTTCACAAATTTTCTCGATAAATAGAGGGAACTTCGCAAATCTTCTCGGCAGATACAGTTGCCGTTCAGCCCCAGCAGAGAAAAGGGATTTTACGAACCTTTTTAGCATACCGGTGAAAATGGATTTGAAACTGCGAAAGGCTTTTGCGTACGGCCGACGGGCCAAACCAAACGCAGTTTAAAAAAGAAACAGCAGCAGCACGGGCTGCTGCTGTCTGCGCTTGGTTGCGGAAGAAGGATTCGAACCCTCACAAACGGAGTCAGAGTCCGTCGTGCTACCGTTACACAATTCCGCATCAACAGCGCGATATTTATTATATCGAACGGCGCGAGGTTTGTCAACGGAAAATTGAAAAAAGTTTTTGACGCACCGTGCGGCAGCAGCGCCACGGGCTGAAAAAGAAGAACGGGGCGTCTCTTTTGTGCCGCCCCGGTGTATGTCTGCGCCGCCAGGCATTAAAAAATCAACATGCCGCACTTGCAAAACGGCGGGCGATTCGCTACAATGGGTCAGGAAACCAAAAAAGGAAGGACGGCTTTTAACATGGCTGAATTTAAATATGAAGTAAAAGAGACGCTGGGGGTACTCTCCACCGCCGCCAACGGATGGGAGCGCCAGCTGAACCTGGTGAGCTGGAACGACCGTGAACCGAAATATGATATCCGCGATTGGGCGCCCGACCACACCAAAATGGGCAAGGGCATCTCGATGACGGCGGACGAGCTGGCGGTGCTGAAGGATCTGCTGGCCGAGATCGATCTGGATGAGCTGTAATGGATTACAGGCAGGAATTTTTAGAGATATTTCGCGCCAATGTGAAACGTGAGGGCGCTGGGGGGCTGCTGGAATGGCTGCAGAAAACAGACTTTTTCACCGCCCCCGCCTCCACCCGTTTTCACGGGGCGTGCGAGTGCGGCCTTGTGATGCACAGCCTGAACGTTTATCATGTTTTGATGGAACGTCATTTTACCGAGGGCGAAAATATAGAGAGCTATACCATCTGCGCCCTGCTGCATGACCTGTGCAAGGCAAACTTTTACAAAGCCGGCACCCGCAATGTGAAAAACGACGAGACCGGCGTGTGGGAGAAGGTGCCCACCTATAACGTGGCGGACGCTTTTCCCTATGGGCACGGAGAAAAATCGGTCTATCTTATTGAGCGTTTCATCCGGCTGAAGCCCGCCGAGGCGGTGGCTATCCGCTGGCATATGGGCGGCTTTGACGATGCGGCCAGAGGGGGCAGTTTTGCCGTCAGCCAGGCTTTTGACGAATACCCGCTTGCTGTCAAGCTGCATCTGGCAGACCTTGAGGCTACTTATCTGCGTGAAAAAGGCACCAGCGCGGTGAACCGGCGTTAGGGCTGTTTGTAAAATAGAAATTATCGTCCGTTTTTACAAACAGCGAGGCATGCGGCGCTGAAATATGCGGCATCCACTGAAGGCCCCTGCGTTTTTTGCCTTAAAGTCGGGCTGTTTGCGAAAAATTTTTAAACAGGCGCTAAGCGGCATGAGAAAGTATCTGGAATATTTGTTATAAATTTAAAAAGACCGGCGGGGCGCAGTGGAAAACGCCCCGCCGCTTTTTTACCAAAAGGCATTGTCGAAATGGAAAAATAGGATTACACTATAAACGGTAAATAAAACGCTGCGGCTGGGATTTGAAAACCGATTTTTTACGGCATGGCGGCAGAAACAAAAATGTTATGTGATAAAAGAAATATGCGGCAGGAAACAGGAAAGGAAGAGGAAAAATGAAAAAGCGTGTGGGAATATTAACCTCCGGCGGAGACTGCCCGGGCCTGAACGCCACGATACGGGGCGTTGCCAAGGCACTGTACCAGCGGATGGGCGGGGACGTGGAGATCGTGGGGATATCGAACGGCTACGACGGCTTGATAAAAGGCGAGTGGCGGGTGATGCAACAGGACGAGTTCTCGGGCATCCTGACCAGAGGCGGTACTATTTTGGGAACGAAACGCACCCCCTTTAAGCTGATGAAGGTGGTGGGCGAGGACAAAGTGGACAAAGTTGCCGCCATGAAGCAGAACTATAAAAAGATGGAACTGGACTGCCTTTTGTGCCTTGGGGGCAACGGCACCCATAAAACGGCCAACCTGCTGAGTGAAGAGGGGCTGAATATCATTGGTCTGCCCAAGACCATAGACAATGATATTTACGGCACTGACGTGACCTTTGGTTTTCATACGGCGGTGGATATTGCCACCGAGGTGATCGACCGCATCCATACCACCGCTTCAAGCCACCGACGCTGTATGGTGATCGAGATCATGGGCAACAAGGCGGGCTGGCTGACGCTGTACAGCGGCATTGCCGGGGGCGCGGATATTATTTTGATACCTGAGCTGCCCTATGACATCCAAAAGGTGTGCAAAGCTATTCAAAAACGCAGCGAACAGGGAAAGCCTTTTTCCATTCTCGCTGTGGCCGAGGGCGCTTACGACGTGGAAGAGGCAAAGCTGAAAAAGAAAGAACGTGCCGCCGCCCGGGCCGCCGCGGGTGAAACCACTGCGACAAACCGTATTGCGCGGCAGATCGAGGCCATGACAGGGTTTGAGACAAGGGTGTGCGTGCCGGGCCATATGCAGCGCGGAGGCAGCCCCTCGGCCTATGACCGGGTGCTGGCGACCCAGTTTGGCGTATATGCGGCCAAGCTGGTGGAAGAGGGCGTATACGGCGTGGCGGTGGCTATGAAAAACGGCGTGGTAGGGCACAATCCGCTGCCGGAGATCGCGGGGAAGAGCAAGCTGGTACCAGAGGATTGTGAAATGCTGTCTGTTGCGCGGCGCATGGGCATCAGTCTGGGGTGACAGGCTGCAAAGACGGCGTGGCGTTTAAAAGTTTGACATGTTGCCGCCTTGTAACACCGCTGCCGGAGATAGGGCGGCTGTTACGGCACGGGGTCACCGATATAATAAAGATGAAAACAGGACGCGGGGGCTTTGACCCCCGCGTTTTGCGTTTGCGGCATCGTTCTTTTTTGGTTTTGCGCCTTTTTACCCAGCCGGAAAGCGACGGCCGAAGCCCCGATATATGAGAGGCGTTTTAAAACGTGCATGCTATTTATAGAAACCGGTCAAAGAGACCCTGCGGCCCGGACGGCGTAAACATATACGGGAGGGAGGCCGCCGGGCGTTACTGAGGCGGCTGAAAGGCCGCCGGCAAAGCGGCAAGGCGGGCTTGCAGGCCCGTTTTTCTCTTTTATATAAGCATTGGCGGGTTTTGCTTTTGATACGGCGGGGCAATAGCAAGCTGGAAGCGTTTAAGACAGCGGCCTTCATCGTATCGGCTTTTTTATAAAAAATGCCGGAGGAGTTTTGAAAACCGGCTTTTGCCGCCTGTGTTAAAATGATAGATGATATGACCCGGCACATGGCCGCAGACAAAGACGATCCGGGCAAAAACATTGCCGCCGCACGGCCCGGCAGCTGCGGGCTGGCAGAAAACATTTTTTATGAAAATCCATAGAGAAGGTTGTTTTCCACCGCATGAAAGTTTGCCTGCGGCAGTGGCGGCGCGTTTATATACAGCTGCCTGCGCGATTTCTTCCGGCACGGGCGTCTCAACGCAGCTGGAAGAGGAAAACGCAGAAATCTATCGGGGCCTGCGCGTTTTTAACGCAGTGTGCCTTGCTGTCTGCAAAAGCAGACGGTGATCTTGATTTTTTGAACGGCCCCTGAAATGCATAAGCTTTTACACCGCATATCATGGCGGTTTACCCGCCGCAGGGCCACGCGGGGAGAAAACGCGGGCGCTTTACGGTATGGGCCCGGATAGACCCGGCTTGACAAACAAAAACGGGAAAGCTACAATAAACGGGATAGTAAAAATGCGCTGAGAAAGAGGGCGCGGAGAACGGCTTTGCCAAGAGAGCGGGAAATGGTGCGAGCCCGTCAAAGCCGCTTTGCGCTGTAGCTTTTGAGCAGAAACGGTGAAAAGGGATCATAGCCGTTTTCGTCTCACCCGCGTTAAGGGTTTTAAAGGGGCGAAGAGTATCTTCGCAATTTGGGTGGTACCGCGGCAACAGCCGTCCCATGCAGGATATGTGCGTGGGGCGGCTTTTTATATTGCCCCACAGGGAGGATGAAAAAATGAAAGAGCTTGAAAAACTATATGACCCACAAAAGGTAGAGGACCGTATTTATCAGTTCTGGCTGGACGGCGGCTATTTTCATACCAAACGGGAGGCAGGCAAAAAGCCCTATACCATTGTGATGCCGCCGCCCAATGTAACGGGCCAGCTGCATATGGGCCATGCGATGGATGAGACATGGCAGGATATCCTCATCCGCTATAAGCGGATGCAGGGGTATGCCGCGCTGTGGGTGCCCGGCACCGACCATGCTTCTATCGCCACCGAGGCGAAGGTAGTGGCGAAAATGAAGGAGGAGGGCCTGACCAAAGAGGCCCTTGGCCGCGAAGGCTTTTTAGAGCGCGCCTGGGCGTGGAAAAAACAGTACGGCAGCCGCATTGTAGAGCAGCTGAAAAAGCTGGGCTGCTCATGCGATTGGCAGCGTGAACGCTTTACCATGGACGAGGGGTGCAGCGAGGCTGTTTTAAAGGTGTTTAAGCAGCTGTATGATAAAGGGCTGATCTACCGGGGCGAGCGTATCATCAACTGGTGCCCGCACTGTAAAACCTCGATTTCAGACGCAGAGGTGGAATATGAGGACCAGGACAGCTTTTTCTGGCATCTGAAATATCCTGTGGTGGGCAGCGATGAAATGCTGGAGCTTGCCACCACCCGCCCCGAGACCATGCTGGGAGATACGGCGGTAGCGGTACACCCCGACGACGAACGCTACCGGCATCTGCACGGTAAAAAGGTGCTTTTGCCGCTGCTTGATAAAGAAATACCCATTGTTACCGATACCTATGTGGATATGGAGTTTGGCACCGGCGTGGTGAAGATCACCCCGGCGCATGACCCCAATGACTTTGAAGTGGGCCGCCGGCATGACCTTCCCATTGTCAAGGTGCTGACCGAGGACGCCCACATGACGGACGGCTGCGGCAAATATGCGGGGATGGACCGCTATGAAGCGCGCAAAGCGATCGTGGCTGACCTTGAAGCGGGCGGGTATCTTGCAAAAACAGAACCCCACGCCCATAATGTGGGCACCTGTTACCGCTGCGGCACCACAATCGAACCCATGGTTTCAAAACAGTGGTTTGTGAAGATGGAGCCTTTGGCGGGCCCCGCTATCGACGCGGTGCGCAGGGGCGATATCAAATTTGTACCTGAGCGCTTTGACAAGAATTATTTCTTCTGGATGGAAAATACCCGCGACTGGTGTATCAGCCGCCAGCTGTGGTGGGGGCACCGCATCCCGGCCTATTACTGCGACGGTTGCGGAGAGGTGACGGTTTCAGCCGAGCCGGTGACCGTCTGCCCAAAATGCGGGGGCAAGGTGCGGCAGGACGAGGACACGCTGGACACCTGGTTTTCAAGCGCGCTGTGGCCGTTCAGCACCTTGGGCTGGCCGGATAAGGACGCGGAGGACTACCGGTACTTTTACCCTACCAACACCCTTGTCACCGGGTATGATATCATCACCTTCTGGGTGAGCCGGATGATTTTCTCGGGCCTTGAATATACCGGCAAAGCACCCTTTGACACGGTGCTGATCCACGGCCTTGTGCGCGACGCGCAGGGGCGTAAGATGTCAAAGTCTCTCGGCAACGGCATCGACCCGCTGGAGGTCATCCGCGATTATGGCGCCGACGCGCTGCGTATGACGCTGGTGCTGGGCTCTACCCCGGGCAATGACATGCGTTTTTCAGATGAAAAGGTGAAGGCAAGCCGCAATTTTGCCAACAAGCTGTGGAACGCGGCGCGCTTTGTTATGATGAACCTGCCCGAAGACTTTGAACCCGGGCTGCCGGCTTCGCTTTCAATGGCGGACCGCTGGGTGCTGTCGCGGCTGAACACATTGGCCGCCGATGTGACGGCGAATTTGGAAAAATTTGAGCTGGGCCTTGCGGCGCAGAAGGTGCAGGATTTTATTTGGGAAGTTTACTGCGACTGGTACATTGAAATTGCTAAAATACGTCTGAATGCCGACGACCCCGCAGAGGTGGATTCAGCCCGGCAGATTTTGGTGAGCGTGCTGAAAGAGGCGCTGACGATGCTGCACCCCTTTATGCCGTTTATCACAGAGGAGATCTACGCTGCCCTGCCCGGTGAAGAGGGCAGCCTGATGGTGCAGCACTGGCCGGAATACCGTGAAGAACTGAATTTTGCAGAAGAAGAGGCCGCGTTTGAAAAGGTGATGGATCTGATCAAGGCGGTGCGCACCGTGCGGTCGGATATGAATATTCACCCGGCAAAACGTGCCGCGCTGGTGATAGAGACGGCTGAGGGACAGGCGTTTTGCGAGGGCGAAAGCTATCTGCAGAAATTTGCCTTTGCCACCAGCATCACGATTACAGACGCTTATCAAGGTGAGACAAAGGGCATGGTGCAGGTGGTGACCAGCGCCGCCCGGGGCTTTATCTCAATGGCAGAGCTGATCGACAAAGAAAAAGAGACGGCCCGCCTGCAAAAAGAGCTGCAGCAGTGCGAGAAAGAGATCGCCTCTTTCACGGCAAAGCTTGGCAACGAGGGTTTTGTGGCAAAAGCCCCGGCGCAGGTGGTGCAGGGTATCCGCGATAAGCTGGCCGCAGCCGAGGCAAAAAAAGCCAAGGTGGAAGAGAGCATAGAAGCGTTGGCAGTTTAAAAAGGGGATAGGCCGTTCCTGCGTGAGCGGGTATCCGTTCAACAGGATTTGAAAGGGCGGCCCCTTTTGCCTGCGGTAGAAAGGGGCCGCCCTTTTTTGACCGTTCAGACGGCCGTTTTAATTTGGAAAACGTCTTTTGCAGAAAAGGGTCTTCATGGCAGGCGGGCCTTTTGCAATATCCTATATAGAACCAAAAGGCCAGGCCGTTTTACTGGGCGCGGCGCTTTTGAAAAAACATGAGCATGCAAAATGATGGGGCGGCCTGTATATCCCCCATGAATAAGAGATATAGAAAGAAGTAACATGATGACTTATACAGAGGCGCTGGAATATATCCATGCCCGCCCGCGTTTTGCGCACGAACCGGGGCTTGCGGTGATGCGCGGGCTGATGCGGCGGTTGGGCGACCCCCAAAAGCGGCTGAAATGTATCCATATCGCCGGTACAAACGGGAAAGGCAGTACGGCGGCGTATCTCGCCTCGATTTTGCAGCGGGCGGGGTTTAAAACCGGACGCACCGTATCGCCGTATGTGCTGGATTTTCGGGAGAGATTTGAGATAAACGCCGAAATGATCGCTGCCGATACGCTGGCGGCGCTGGCCGAAGAGGTAAAAGCGGAAGCGGACAGTATGGAGGCATGGGGCGAAGGTGCGCCCGGAGAATTTGAGGTGGTGACGGCCATCGCTTTTCTGTGGTTCGCGCAGGAGGGCTGCGACGTTGTGGTGCTGGAGGCCGGGCTTGGAGGCCGTTATGACGCGACCAATATCATAGAAGCGGAGAATACGCTGGTGAGCTGTATCCTGCGTATCGGCCTTGACCACCGCGACGTATTGGGAGATACGATCGAAAAGATCGCGGCGGAAAAATGCGGGATACTCAAACCGGGTGTCCCGGTGGTATCTTACCCCCGCCAGCCCGCCGGTGCCCGCAAACTTATTGAAAAGAGCGCCCGTGAGCTTGGGTGTGAATATCTTGTGCCCGACGCCCAGGACGCGCGGCTGTTGACGGACGGGCTGTTTTATAACCGTATCGATTACGGCGGCTATGAGACTGAGCTTGCCATTATGGGGCGCCATCAGGTTTATAACGCCGCGGTGGCGATAGAGACGGCGCTTACACTATGGCGGGTTTACGGGATGGAGATCAGCGACGAGGCGATTTTAGAGGGGCTCTCAGGGGCGGCTTTTCCCGGCCGCTGCGAGGTCGTCAGCCGTG
Organism: Oscillospiraceae bacterium; assembly: GCA_030538855.1. Classification (GTDB taxonomy): domain Bacteria; phylum Bacillota; class Clostridia; order Oscillospirales; family Ruminococcaceae; genus JAUNTE01. The sequence goes on along the minus strand of JAUNTE010000064.1, from coordinate 2,475 downwards.
ACCCGCTTATTGTGATAGACGGCTGCCACAATATCGACAGCGCGGCGGCCCTGGCCGAGACGCTGGATAAAAGCGGCCTGCCGCGTTTTGTGGGGATCGTGGGGATGCTGGCGGACAAAGAGACAGACGCGGTGCTGAAGCTGTTATCGGATGTTTTAGGCACGGTGTATACGGTAACGCCCGATTCTCCCCGCGCGATGAAAGCCGAAGATCTTTGTAAAAAAGCCAAACCTTATTTTGAGAGCGTACAGCCCATGCCGTCGGTACAGGCCGCTTTAAAAGCCGCTGAACAAACCATCGGCGGCAGGCGGGGGCTTTGCATCTGCGGCTCGCTTTTTCTGGCTGCCGAGAGCAGGAAAATTTTGGTAAACGACAAAAACAGCTAAAGTATTTGTGGACAACCCCCTATCCTTAAACAAGGACAGGGGGTTGTTTTTTTATGCTTAGTAATGTAGAGACCGTACAGAAGGACGGCGTCCTGACGGCGTATCTGGCCGGCGAGATCGATCATCATACGGCCCAGCAGCTGCGTGAAAGGCTGGACGGAGAGATACTGTGCGCGGGGCCCGCTGAAACCGTGCTGGATTTTGGCGGCGTCAGTTTTATGGATTCCTCCGGCATCGGGCTTATTTTAGGGCGCCATAAGCTGATGGAAACGCTGGGCGGCACGCTTACCGTACGCAATACGCCCGCACAGCTTGAGCGTATTTTGAAATTGGCGGGTGTGGGCCGCGTTGAAAGCAAAGAGGGGGAATATGCGAAATGAAAGCAATAAACACGGCGAGGATCTCTTTTCAAAGCCGCAGCTCCAACGAGGTGTTTGCGCGGGCGGCGGTGTCCGGGTTCATCACCGGGCTTGACCCGACGCTGGAGGAGCTGACGGACGTGAAAACGGCGGTGAGCGAGGCGGTGACAAACTGTATCGTGCATGCTTATCCGGGCACGCTGGGCATGGTGAATATGACGCTGACGGTTTACCCCGACAGGCGTTTGGTGGTGCGTATCACCGACAAAGGATGCGGTATCCCCGACGTGAAAAAAGCGATGGAGCCGCTGTATACAACCGGCAATAAAGACGAGCGGTCGGGTTTGGGCTTTGCCGTTATGCAAAGTTTTATGGATAAAGTGAAAGTCGTCTCAACGGCGGGCGGGGGCACCAAGGTGACGCTTACCAAGCTGCTGCGTGCGAGAGAGGAAGAGCGTACATAGAACACGGCAAAAACCTTGCCGCCGTGTTCAAACGCGAAAGGAAGGTGACGGCCTGTGCTGACGGAGCTGCCTCCACGTGAAAGCTTTATTGAGCAGAATTTAGGGCTCGTCCATGCCTGTGCCGGGCGTTTTCGGGGCAGAGGGATCGAGTATGACGATTTATATGCGGCAGGCTGTATGGGGCTGGTAAAAGCTTACGACGGTTTTGATGTGACGCGGGGTGTGTGTTTTTCCACTTATGCGGTGCCGGTGATTTTGGGCGAGATCAAAAAGCTGTTCCGCGACGGCGGCCTTGTCAAGGTGAGCCGGGGTATCAAAGAATTGTCGCTGAAAGTGAACGCCGCCCGTGAGCGGCTTCAAAAAAAATCGGGTATGGAGCCTACCCTGAGCCAGATCGCGCAGGAACTGGGCGTAACGGAGGAACAGGTGGCTGAAGCGGTCAGCGCCGCCCAGCCCGCGTTGTCACTGACGCCGGTAAACGATGAGACCGGCAGCCGGGAATTTGACCTGCCGGTGGAATCTCATGAAGAAGAGCTGGCAGACCGGCTGGCTCTGGCGGAGGAACTGAAGACCCTGCCTGAAGAAGACCAGCGGCTGATCCGGCTGCGCTTTTTTGGAGGAAAGACGCAGACTGAAACAGCCAGAGAACTGGGTACGACGCAGGTGCAGGTGTCACGGAGGGAACGAAAGATATTGGCGTTTCTGCGGGGAAGGCTTTTGAGCTGAATAGACGCGCGGAAGGGCCTGCCGGAAAAACAGAGAACGCAGAACAAACGTTTCTATTGAAAAGGATGAACCCCTTTTGGTATAAAACAAGCGTGAGCGTCAGGATGGGCTTTGCCTTTTCTATAAGATACGGCCGCCTGCGAAGGCTGACATTACCTGAAGAGCATGAGAAAAGCATAGGATACCGGAGCCGCGTCAAAAAGACGCGGTTTTCTTTTTTAGGTAGGCAAACGGGAGGGCTGGGAATTGGACGATATATCGATTGCAGCTGCCTGCTGCCGGGGGGACGGAGGCGCGGCCGTTTTAAAAGCCGCGCCGTCAAATATAAAGCCTTGCCGTATAAAAAAATGGCGGGGCTTTTTTGCCTTTTATAGTAAAAGCGAGAAAGAATGAAAAAAAGTGAAAAAATAAAAAATTAAGTATTGACATTAACGAGAATAGTGTGGTAATATAACAAAGCTGACCCGCGGGGACGACCCGGAAGGACAGCACAGGACCTTGAAAATTAAACAATATCGAAAAGCTTGACGGAAACTCAAA
>JAUNTE010000063.1 GCA_030538855.1 Oscillospiraceae bacterium | reverse complement strand
CCTTGTCTTTCACGATAAAGACCTCCCTGTTTTGTTAGGTGTGTAGCCTGCAAACCACTTCTATCTTAATAGGGCGTTTTTCCTTTGTCTGCGCTACCCCTCGCTATAAGCTATTCCTGCTCCCCCCGTCTTAGCCCGGGGTTGCCTTTGGTGCTGCCAAAACAAAAAACGCGGCATCTATTTAGAGATACCGCGTTTTTTAATATTATAGATCTTGCTGTTCGCAGAAAAAACGGTAATTTCGCGTTTTTAGGCAAGCCGGAGAAAGGGGATTTTAAAACGGCCCTTTACATGGGGGAGACTGCTTCTCACGGCAAAAACAACGTTTGTTAAAAATAACGTACAGGCGAGGCAGTAGCTGCCCCCTTTTAAAACAGGCTGTTTTATGGTTTTTTATACCGTGGTTTTACAGAGGCGTATGATAAAAACAGCGTGTCTGCAAAATTTCAGCCGCGCCGCTGCCCACGTAAAATAAAAAATAGCCGTACCGCCAGCATGGCGGTCAAAATGCCGCAGGCGATGGAGAGGGCAATAGAGAGCGCGGTTCCTCCATATGCCCCCGCATCGGCCCACTGCTGTTCCACCGCGTATTTCATCATATAATACAGCGCGCCGCCGGGAATGAGCGGCATGGCGGCGGGCACCACAAACAGGGTGGCCGGCGTTTTATGCCGCCGGGCCATGACCTCGGCATAAATGGTGAGAAGGATACAGGCGAGAAAATAGCGTACCGGCCCGCTGCCGGTACAAAGCCCCGCCAGCAGATATACGCCCCAGCCTAAAAGCCCTCCGAACGCGGCGGAAAAAAACAGCCGTTTCGGCAGATGAAATAAAAAGCCGTAGCCCAGCGCCCCTGAAAAAGCCAGCAGAAGCTGGCCCCAAACGGTCTCCATCATCTATAAAGCCCCTCCTGTCAATACGGCGGCAAATACAAAGCCAAACCCTACCGCCAGCGCTGTGAGCAGCGCGTCGGCCAGCCGCATCAGCCCTGATACGGTGTCACCGCTGAAAAGATCGCGCACACCGTTGGTCAGCGCAAGGCCGGGTATCAGCAGCATGACGTTGCCGATACAGATCTTATCGATATGCTCACCGATGCCGCAGCGCACCAGCAGCATGGCGGCCACACCGCCTGCCAGCGCTGATAAAAGAGATGTGAGAAAGCGGTAAGCGCGCGCTTCCTTGCAGGCCTGCTGCAAAGCAAACACCGCCAAAGACGCGATGGCCGCGGCCGCCGCGTCTATAAAACTGCCGCCGAAAAAAAGCGACAGCACACAGGCGATAAAAGGATAGATCAGCAGCTGGATATAGACGGGCCAGGGGGCCATATCGTCGATGGCGGCCAGCCTTTTATCGATATCGCCGGGCGTCAAAAATCCGGCGCAGATGTCCCGTGAAAGCTGGTTAAGCGCCTCGAGCTTTTGTAAATGGTACTGCCCGTCACGAATGCGTTTAGACTGGGTATAGGTGCTGCCGTTCGGCATTTCTATCGTCGCAATGATATTGTTGGTGATGGAAAACACCTCGGTGCGTACAGCACCCATCGCGTGCAGCGTCAGGTTAAGGGTGTTTTCCACCCGCCCGACCTCAGCGCCGCATACAAGCATACGCTCGCCCAGCGCCAGAGCAGAGGAGAGGACGCGGTGAGGAGAAGAGACCGCCGGCATAAAAAAGCCTCCTTAGATAAAAATGAACGCACGGGATCACGCTTTCAGGGCGCTATAAAGTTTTGGCAGAAACAAGCGTGCGCGATCATAACGACCGTGAAAAATTTTATAGGATAAAAGAGGAAGCCGCCGTTTTGAAACGGCGGCTTTGAGAACGATTAAAAAATAATTTTGGCCGCGGCCTCGCCCGCCGCCTGCGCGATAAAGGCGTCCAAAGACATGACCGTGCTGCCCTGCGTGCCCCGGCGGGTGACGCTGACAGTGCCGCTTTTTGCTTCTTCGTCGCCCAATACCAGCAGGTAGGGGGTCTTTTCAAGCCGCGCCTCACGGATCTTATAGCCAATCTTTTCATTCCGGCCGTCCATCTCGGCGCGCAGGCCCGCCCGCTCCAGCTTTTCTTTGACGGAGGCCGCCATCCCGTGCTGACGGTCGGTGATCGGCAGGATCTTTACCTGATTGGGCATCAGCCACAACGGCAGGGCCCCGGCGTATTTTTCAAGCAGCAGCGCCAGCGTGCGCTCATAACAGCCCAGGCTGGAGCGATGGATGATATACGGCGTTTTTTTCTGGCCGTCCGCGTCCACATATTCCATGCCGAATTTTTCAGCCAGCAGCATATCGATTTGGATGGTGATGAGGGTATCCTCTTTGCCATAGACGTTTTTGATCTGAAGATCCAGCTTGGGACCGTAGAAAGCGGCCTCGTCTATACCCACAGTATAGGGGATGGAGAGATGGTCCAAAATTTTCCCCATCAGGGCCTGCGCCTCTTCCCACTGCTGCGGCGTGCCCTCGTATTTATTGTCGGGGTTGGCCGGGTCCCACTGGCTGAAACGGTAGGTGATGTCTTCGGCAAGGCCCAGCGTCTCAAGGATATATTTCGACAGTTCCAGGCAGCCGCGGAATTCTTCCTCCAGCTGGTCGGGCCGCAGGATCAGGTGCCCCTCGGCCAGGGTGAACTGACGTACCCGGATAAGGCCGTGCATCTCGCCGGAATCCTCATTGCGGAACAGCGTTGACGTCTCGCCCAAACGCATGGGAAGATCACGGTAAGAGCGCATCCGGTTTAAAAATACCTGATATTGGAAGGGACAGGTCATGGGGCGCAGGGCAAAGCACTCTTTGGTCTCATCCTGCGGGTCTCCCAATACAAACATGCCGTCAAGATAATGGTCCCAGTGTCCGCTGATTTTATAAAGCTCACGTTTTGCCATATAAGGGGTTTTGGTCAGCAGATAGCCCCGGCGCTGTTCTTCATCCTCTACCCAGCGCTGCAAAAGCTGTATCACCCGCGCGCCCTTGGGCAGCATGATGGGCAGCCCCTGGCCGATCACGTCCACCGTGGTAAAATACTCAAGCTCACGGCCTATTTTATTATGGTCGCGCTTGCGGGCCTCTTCCAGTCTGGCAAGGTGCTCCTCCAGCTGGCTGGTTTTGGGGAAAGCCGTGCCGTATATGCGGCACAGCATGGGCAGCTTGGCGTCGCCGTGCCAATAAGCGCCGGTGGCGCTGGTGAGCTTGACGGCTTTTACCGCGCCGGTAGAGGCCAGATGCGGCCCGGCGCAGAGATCGGTAAACTCTCCCTGCCGGTAAAAGCTGAGGGGGTTTTGCGGGTCTTCCGCCGCGTGTTTTTCGGCCAGCTCCAGCTTATATGGTTCGTCCGCAAACAGCTTTTTGGCCTCGTCCAGCGGCAGGGTGAACTGCTCTATGGGCAGGTCTTCTTTGGCGATTTTTTTGATCTCGGCCTCCAGCGCGTCAAGGTCTTCGCGAGTAAAGGGCTTTTCCACGTCAAAATCGTAATAAAAGCCGTCTTCAACCGCGGGGCCAATGGCAAGTTTGGCCGACGGGAACAGCCGCTTCACCGCCTGCGCCAGCATATGGCTGGCGGTATGGTTGAAAGCGCGGCGGCCCGCCTCGTCCTCAAAGGTGAGGACGGCGGCCTCACAGTCCCTCTCCAGCTTGGTGCGAAGATCGCACACCGTGCCGTCGATGCTGCCCGCACAGGCGGCTTTGGCAAGGCCCGCGCCCAGAGACCGGGCAACGTCCAAAATCGTGACGCCGCTGTCGAATTCTTTTACAGCGCCGCCTTTCAGCATTACTTTCATACGAAAACTCCCTTTCTTTTTGGGGGAATAAAAAACGCTTCATCCCCCGGTAAAATACTGAGGGATGAAGCGGTAAAGCTCCACGGTTCCACCCTGATTGCGCCTCTAAAAGCGCCTCTCAAACGATCGGCTGTAACGGGCCGCGCCCGGCGGTGATTGGCCGCGCTCAGAAGGTGGTATCGCCTGTGCTGCCCGGCAGCTTCCTCTCAGCCTGGTGGAAGCCTCTCTTGGCGGGGCGTTGCATAGCCGCGTCCTTCGTCATCGGTTTTATATTATGACTGCATCTTAACACCGCAGAGGGAATTTTGTCAAGCCTGTATTTGCGCCTGCGGGCTGAAAAATGACCGGGCGGGGCGGCCCTGCCGCCGGTTTTATCAAAAAGCGGTTTCAAAATATCCGGTAAAAGCAGAAGAAAACATGGTACAAAGGCGTGAGGCGCCGCCGGTTAAAAAAATACGCGGGCAGCCGTGTTACATACGCCCGGGCAGGGCCGAGGCGGCTTGCTCATATAAAAAAGCGTTGCCGCGCTTGCCGGTTTTTTGCACAAGGCCGTGTCGTATTAAAAATTTGACGGCATGGGCGGCCATCCGCGGCGTCATACAGGCGGCTTTCTGCAGCTCTTTCAGGGTGAAAGGCCGCGGCAGGGGCGGCAAAAGGGCAGCCGCCTGGGCTGGGGTGCGCAGAGTGACGCTTTCACACAGAGAGACGGGTAGGATATCCTGGCGGGTGGCATGGCTTTTGCCCGCGGGGCCAAAGCCGTCCCGCAGGCGGAGGTCATGCACGTCCGTCAGCAGCACCGTCACCGTGAGCCCCTCGTGCGGAAAGAGCCCGTCCAGCCAAAAAAGGTCTTCTAAAATATCTGAAAACCGGCCTTTTTTCGGGCTTTTACGCCCTTGTGAAAAAACGCCCGTGGCCGGGTCTGCCCAAAAAACCGTCCGCTGCCGGATGACCGGTTTGACGACGGTGACGGGATAGGACTGCAAAAAGAAGGCCAGCTTTTTTTGCAGGGGGTAAAAGCTGCGGGTCTGCACCTCAGTGATATGCGCGCCGTCAAAGCAGTCGGCCACAAATCGCCCAACCGGCACCTCCTGCTTTGCGGTATCCGGTTCAAAATAACTTTTACAGACGGCGTGCAGCGTTTTTTCGCCCAGCTGCCCGATGGAGGCACGGGGGCGGGCGGCCCCGGCAAAGGCCCCGCACAGCGCCGCAAAAGCCTCGGCGTCCAGCTCACTCATGGGCCTTCTGCCTTTCCCGCTCGGCCTTTGAGTAGGCGCAGCCGCAGTAATCCTGCCGGTAAAGGCCGTACTGCTGTGAGAGAACGATGCTGCGTTTATACCCCTCGCGCTTTTTGAAATCAGAGGGCAGGTAGGGTACGCCGTACTGCCGGCCAAATCCTTCCCCCAGCTCGTTCAGCCATTCGGCATTTTTTAAAGGGCTGATGGAGAGCGTCGTACAAAAATAATCAAAGCCGCCCTCTTTGGCGGCGCGCGCCGTCTGTTCAAGGCGCAGCGCATAACAGGCCCGGCAGCGCGCGCCGCCTTCACGCTCATCTTCAAGGCCGCGGGCCGCGGCGGCAAACCGCGCCGGGTCATACGGGGCGGGCAGCAGCGCGGTATCCGGCGGCAGGGGCATTTTGCCTAGCAGGCGCTTCAGTTCCTCCAAACGGCGGCTGTATTCCTCTACGGGCGAGATATTGGGGTTATAATAATAAAGGGTGATGGAAAACCGCTGCGAGAGATACTCCAGCACATAGCTGGAGCATGGGGCGCAGCAGGCGTGCAGCAAAAGACGGGGGCGTTTTTCTTCCGGCAGCGTCTTCAGCAGCGCGTCCAGCTGTTTTTGATAATTTTGTTTCATAGGCCCCTCCATATCCTTATACAGCGGCAAATGCCGCAGAAAAGCGGGCGGCGGTGCGCCGCCGCTTTTCAAAATAACGGTTTTTTTATTCATATCCATGCCGTTTCAAAACGCACGCTTTTCCAGCCGGTGCGGGTAAAGCCGTCTCGCTTCAAAACCGGCTTGAAAGGGGCGGAAGCCAGGAGGAAAATGAAATCGTTTGAGAATATACGTTTTTGAATCGGGCTTGGCGAATCCAGCTTTATGAATATATACCATATCACTTTTTACACCCATAGCCGGATGCCGCGCAAGGCATATTTGAAAACAGCAAAATCGAAATTTTTATTGCTGCGAAAAAAGCATTTTACCTTGATGGACGCGCCCTCGCCGCTATGGCGATAACCGGGAGAATGGCCCAAAAACAGCGCGGATACAGGACGAAAATGCAGGGGCCTTTGGCGGACGCCGCGTATTTTAACGTCGTATACCTCACTACCTGTAGAAAAAAACGGTGGCTTTTATTTTATCACACGTTATCACAGGGCCCTGGGCCCGCGTGGGCGGGCCCAGGTTTTTCGCCGTCACATACTTTACCGGCTGCAAGAATATTATAGCTTAAATAAAAGCGGCAGGCAACTTGCCTGTTTATACTGCAGCCGACGGCTTGCTTTTTCTCATACTAAAGCCCGGCGCTTAAAATGTAGACGTTTCTTTTTACAAAAGGATTTTTGGCGCGGAAAGCGCGATGTTTTTTATCGCTGCGCACTAAAAAATATTTTATTTTAATGGCCTCGTCCTCGCAGCTATTGCGGCAACCCGGTGAATGACCCGAAAATAGCCGCAGCGGAGGCTGCTTTTTATCCCCGGCCGGGTTATCATAAATAGGGGAAGGCGAAAGAGCTGAAAGACGTGCAGAAAGGAAGGGCGAAGATGAAAAAGATGATAAGCGCGCTGCTGGCAGGGCTGCCGGCGCTGCTTTTTACGGCCTGCGCGGCGGCAGGGCCGCCCCCCGCCCAAAGCCTGCCGCAGGACGCCGTCTCACTTTACAGCCACTTTTTTTATGATGCGCTTGATGAAAATGAAAAGGGCTGTTACCTTGCCATGTACACGGCGATTCAAAAAGAAGAGGAGTGCTGTGAGATCCCGCATGTTTCGTCCGCCCAGGCGCAGGCCGCCTATGCGGCCCTGCTGGCCGACCGCCCCGACGTCTACTGGACAAGGGATTATTGGTATCAGGAGTGCGAAAATGGCGTCGTTTTTCAGCCGGAGTATCTGTTTACCCTTGCAGAAAGAGGGGCGGCGGACAGCCGCATGACCGAGGCCCTGAAGACGCTGGAGCGGGATGTGGACGGGCTGGATGAATATGAAATGGCCAGAACGCTATTTGAACGGACGGTACAATGGGTGGCTTATGAGGAGACAGCTGAAAACGGGCAGACCCTGTATGGCGCGCTGCTGCAGCGCCGCGCGGTGTGCGCGGGCTGGGCGCGGTTATATCAGTATCTGCTTGCCCGCCAGGGCGTTGAGACGGCGTATATCGAGGGCACGGTAGAGGACGGCGCGCGCCACGCCTGGATAGCGGCGAAGATCGACGGCGAATGGGCGTATTTTGACCCCACTTCAGCCGGGACGCAGCAGACGCAGCCGCCCCCCGGCTGCCGCCCGCCACCTTGCCAATACGCGTTTTTCGGTATGACAGACGCAGACCTTACGGCGCTGGGATACAAGGCCGCCGCGCACCTGGCCCTGCCCGCGGCCACTTCTTTGAGCAATACTTATTACAGCCGCACAGGGAACTTACTGAGCACCTATGACCGAGCGGACGTGGAAGAGCGGCTGGCTGCGGCTGTGTGCGCCGGAGAGGATACGCTGTCGCTGCGCTTTTTAGCGCCCGAGGCCGCGCGGCAGGCGGTGGAAGACCTGTTTGGGCCAAAGCAGGGCATGCTGCTTTTGCTGGCGCATATCAAAGAACGGGTGCCCGCCCTGATCAGCGACCGCGCCTACTATACATTTTACCCGGAATTGGGGTGTCTGGATCTCTATCTTTTGCAGGAAATGTAAAAAAAACCACAAGAGGACAATTTTTTGCAGAAAATCTTTGACAAAAGAGTCATCATAACGTTATAATAAACATAGTTTTAGAATATACAATAAAGGGGTATTATTTTATGGAATATGTAGAAAAAATGAAAAATCTTTTGTTGGACGCCCTGCATAAGCTGAGCGATTTCAGCGGCCGTATCAGCTGCCCGGATTTTTGGTGGACCATGCTGGGCCTGCTGATCGTAAACATCCCGCTGGCCATCGTGTTCGGCCTGCTGAACATGATACCTGTAGTGGGCAGCATTCTCATGCTGGCGTATGAACTGGTGATGCTGATGGTGGTGCTTGGCCTGTCGGTGCGCCGTATGAACGACGCGAAAGGCCCTACTATCCTGCCTTGGCTGTATGTCATCCTGACGGCTGTCGGCGCTGTGATCGGTTTTCTGGCCGGCTTGTTCAGCTGGTCGATCCTGTTCGCCATCGGCTGGCTGCTGACGGTTGTAAACGCCCTTGTGGGTATTGCGGCTCTGGTTGCGGTTATCATTTTTATTTACTATGCCGTTCAGCCCAGCAAAGAATAATATCCCGGCCATATCTGTGAATAAAAACCGGCGGAAGTTTTCCGCCGGTTTTTTATTTTGTGCCGAAAGGCATGGCCGGTACTGTAAAAGAAATTTGCCGCCGGTCAACAAGCTGTAAACGCCCCTTGCCCTGCATAAAAGCACCGCCTGAAGAATGGGGGAAGAAGGTAAAGGCGGCCTTTGCGGGTTTAAACGTAAAAAGAGGGAACAACGCCCCCCTGTTATAACGCTGCGGCGCAGGGGCTTTTATGGGTAAAAAACAGGATACCCCCCGGGAACGGGAGGATTCAATGTTGGTCTGCGGAGGGGGGTGCGGTATAACGGTTTACCAGCTTGAAAACGGGGCTGGGCGTACCCCTGCGGGCCGGGGACATGAGGCCCCGCTGCGGGGGGCTAGCTGTTTTTATTTTGTTTTTTGCCGCGGCGTAAAAAGCCCAGCAGCAAAAGAAGCGCCGCCGTAAAAAGGCTGCCCAGCAGGATGAGCAGATAGCAGTTTGGGTTGATGGTGGCGTTGTTCCAGACCAGCAGATCCGCCTGAAAAAGGGTATAACCAGCCGGTGTACCGGTGAGAAAAGCGACGATGCTGTGAACATTTGCCATAAATACCCCGCAGACGGCTGTGCAAAGCCCTGCTTTCACCAGCCCGTTTGTTTTTAAATACCGTATCAGGATAAAAAGCGCCCAGGGTACAGCCGCGCAGACGGAGGTAATGGACAGGGCGGCCTTCCAATAACCCGCCCCGCCGGCATACAGGCCACTGGTAATGATCACCGCGTAGAGCAGCGCCGTATCCACCGCCATGGCAATAAGCCCTTTCTGTCTTGCGGCAAAACCCCGTAAGGGCAGCTGAGAGAGCACGAAGGGCAAAAAGAGGACAGACAGGCCGAACAGGATGGGAACAGCGGCAACAAAAAACCAATCGCCCCCGACATACAGGCAGCAGGTAAGCAGCAGTAAAAGCAGGCTGGTGGTAAAACTGCCAAGCGTCCATAAAAGCTTTTTCGTCTCAACCACCAGCGGTACGACGGTGAGCGAAGCGAACACCATCAGGGCGGTCAGCACAATAAAAAACCAATCCAGCGCCTGCCCGACGGCAAGGTTACAGATGAGGCATACCAAAACGGGCAAAGCCAGCACTGCCGAAAGGCACAGCCCCGCCAGCAGTGAGCGCCGTTTGACGCGCTGCGTGTAACGGCCCACCACTGCCGTGCGCTCTTGCCGCAGCTCTTGTGAGCAGGTGTCGTTTTCAATTTGTTTTAAAATGCTTTGGCAGGCCTCGCAGGCGGGCAGGTGCTCCTCCACTATTTTTTTACTGGAGGGGCTGCACACCTCGTCATGATATAAAGGCAGCAGATCCTGTACCATATCACAGGGATATTTCATATTTCTTCCATCCTCTCTTGAAGTTTGAGCCGCGCGCGGTAATAGGTTACCCGGGCCCAGTTTTCGGTTTTGCCAAACAGGGCGGCGATCTTTGCAAAAGAGAGCTCTCCGAATACCCGAAGCTGGAACACTTCTTTATAGGGTTCCTCCAGCTCATGCAAAAGCTGGTGCAGATGAAAAGCGGCGTCCTCTTCCTCCAGTGCGGCTTCCATGTTGTCTCCGCTCTCGGCTGCAGGGGGCAGTTCGGCGCGCTTTTTTTCGCGGCGGCACTCGTCAAAAAATAAATTTTTAGCTATGGCGCACAGCCAGGTGCTCTCGGCGCAGCCGCCCCGGTAGGCGCTGCCGGTTGTCATGGCCTTAAAAAAAGTTTTTTGCGTAAGCTCCTCAGCCTGATCGCGGCTGCCGGATAAAGCGGCGGCATAGGTGTACACCTGCATGTAACAGGTGTTGTACAGCCTTTCAAAATCCGTATGGTCCATGGGTGCGGCGATCCCTCCTTTCTGTTGCGCTTCTATAAGTTAGACGCAGAAAAAGCCTTTTCATTACAAAAAAATTTAAAAATATTTGATTTTCATAGCCTTGCCCTCGCCGCAAAAGCGGCAAGCGGGCGAATGGCCAAAATAGCCTGCGCTGCGGCTTCGGCGTTTTGCCGCAAGGTTTGTTGTCCTTATCATAAACCGTTTCTCTGTATACAGGAAGGCCGCCTTTTAAATTTTAAACCGCGCCCTTGCATCTGTATGGCTTTTTCTTTCGGTCGTTCAGCTTTTTGTTATCTGCTTGAAAAGACGACGGCGTAGTTTGCCATGCCCCTTGTCGGCTTAGGGTAGCTACAGTATAGCATACGGCCGGCCTTTGGGATGGTGGTGCATATAAAAAGTCGTGTTTTTTGTATAGGTGTATCGCCCGGCCCCGCTGCAGAGAAAAGCCTGCCAAAAGCAGAAAACGGTACTTCAAAAATAAGT